>JALGTI010000115.1 GCA_029821455.1 Candidatus Zipacnadia bacterium
CGGGCGAAAACCCCATTTGCGGCAAGCTGCGTGTTGCGGTCTTGATGATGCGGTCAGCGGCCTCAGCGACATCATCCTCTACCAGCAGGATGCAGTCCTCGCGGCGCTTGAGCCACTGGTCACGGCTTAGCAGGACCGGCTTGTTGCCGTGGTTGATGGCGTGGGCATTCCTCACGATAAGACTGCCCTGCTGCTGGCGGTGAATCTCCGTCAGGCGGCATACCGGCACAGCCTCGCTGGCGACGATGTCGCGTAGAAGGTTGCCAGGGCCGACGCTGGGCAACTGATCGGCATCCCCTACCAGCACGAGCTGCGCCCCAGGCTTGATGGCTCGCAGCAGCTCACCCAGCAGGTCGCAGTCCAGAGGGTTGCTCTCGTTATGGCGGAAGCGATGGCGGATTGGGTCGTAGGACAGGAGGCGGTGGATGGTGCTGGCCGGCTTGCCGGCGAGCTGCTCCAGGCGCTTGGCGGCCCGGCCAGTGGGGCAGGCAAGCCCCACGCGTTTGCCCAAGGCCTCGCAAATATCAGTCAGGGCGCGTATCACCGTTGTCTTGCCAGTACCAGGCCCACCCGTGATTACCGAGAGCCCCTCGCGCAGGGCTATCGCCACCGCGTCGGATTGCTCGTCGGTAAACTCGACCTCGCCGAAGGCCTCGCGTTGGTCGAGCCAGTGGCGCAACTGGTCGTCTGCAGGAGCTGTCTCAACTTCGGTGCTGAGTAGTGCATGCAGTCGCTGGGCAACCTCGCGCTCAGCCGCCAGCATCTCGGGCAGCCAAACGAGAGTATCGTCCTCAAATTCGACCCAGCCGTGCTCTTGAAGAGCGTTGAGGGGGCTTTCGAGAGCCTCGGCTGGCACCTGCAGTAAGCTAGCCGCCGCACCCGTTGACTCCTGACGTGGCAGAAAGAGATGGCCCTGCGAGGTGGCCTGATGTAGGACGTGCAGCAGCCCGGCCTGTAGTCGGGAGGGGTCATCAATATCGAAGCCCGCCTGGCGGCCGATACGGTCGGCGGTCAGGAAGCCAATGCCCTGGACCTCGCGGGCCAGGCGGTAGGGATCGCGCTCGATAACCTCGATAGCTTGGCCACCGTAGCGCTGGTAGATGCGAACCGCCAGGGCGCCGCCGATGCCGTGGCGCTGCAGGAAGATCATCACATTGTGGGCCTCGCGATGCTCCTGCCAGCCTTCACGAATTCTCTCCGCAAGTTTGCGTCCAATGCCGCGTACCTCGGTCAGGCGCTCAGGGTGGTGGTCCAGGATATCCAGCGTCTGCTCGCCGAAGTGCTGAATAAGGCTCTGCGCAAGCCGCTTGCGAATGCCCTTGATCAGGCCGCTACCCAAGTAAGCTGCGATAGCCTCGGTGGTTGCCGGCCGGATGGGCTCATATTCGCTGAAGCGGAACTGGCGGCCGTAGCGCTGGTGCTGCTCCCAGTTACCACGCAGGATAAGCTGCTGGCCGGGGAAGGGCCCCGTGGTGATACCGACGACGGGGAGGCACTCAGCCTGCCCCTCGACACGGAGGCGGGCCACGGTCCAGCCGCTTTCGGGGTTGTGGTAGGTGACGCGTTCGACGGTGCCCTTGAGCGTCTCTAAGTCAGACATTCATCCTGAGTTTGTGGTTAGTCGCTTCCCATACACTCGTGTAGGTAGGCCACGGAGCGAGGGAGGACCTCCTCCGGCGGCCCCGACAGGCCGCACTCAAAGGCCAGATAGCGGTCGAAACCGACCGCCTTGAGGGCCGCAAAGCCGGCGGTGAAGTCGGTCATCCCGGTGCCTGGCTCCAGGCGGGTATTATCAGCGAGGTGGCAATGAGCACAGACATCGCCAACCTGTCGCAGTGTCTCGGCTATGTTGGTCTCCTCGATGCTCATGTGGAAGAAATCGGACATTAGCCTGACGGCAGGGCTGTTCACCTCGCGGACAATCTGTGCACCTTCAGCCTGGTCCTTCAGCGAATCGCTCTCATAACGATTGAGCGGCTCAAGGAATAGTACGGAGCCGCACTGCTCGCCAAAGTCGGCAATCTCGCGCAGCATTACCACAAGCAGCTCCATCTCCAACTCGTGGCTGGACTTGTATGGCGAGAGGTCGGGGATGCGGGGATCCCGATTGAAGATGGGGACAGTGATCGGACCCCAGCCGGGTGCGACCTCAGCGGCACGTTCCATTATCTTCTTGACCGCATCAATCGTGGCCTGGCGTTCGGCCGGATCGGGGTGTACCAGGCGGGCTTGGTAGCCACCGCAGGTTGAGCTGGGCCGCACCGTGCTGTCGGCCAGCACGGCCTTACGCTCGGCCCAGGCTTTATCATCGAGCACGAAGGCACCGTTGAGCTCCACGCCTTCGAAGCCGTACTTCTCCATGTTAACAATTCTATCGGCGAAACACTCTCCTGGCACGAGCCCTTCCTGACAGGACAGTCTCATTGTGAACACCTCTTTAGCTTGTGGATTGGGGTCAGGTGGCAATTCAATGTGATTATGTCTCTCACCTTCCGGAACAGAAGGAATAGACCCTCGGATGCTGATCCAAGGGGAACGTTGGCAGTGAGCCAGGGGTCGGGTAGAATCGGCATTGAGACATGCGATGTCGAAGTGCCCCCAGAGGCAGGTGGGGCGGTCTGGTCAATCAAGGCAGAGCCCACGGAGGGCCACTCCCTGTCGGACTTCTGCATACAGCTTTCTGGTGACTGCATCCCGCTGCTCAGCGACGCGCCCGGGCGGGTGCTGCAGCCGTTGACAGAGCGTGAGAAGTAGGCTACAATAACTGCCGGGCCCTGGCCAGTAGAGGCGGGGCTTTATTATAGCGATGACCGGCATCATCTTCGATATCAAGAAATTCCCTATCCACGACGGGTCCGGCATTCGTACCACGGTTTTCTTCAAGGGATGCCCGTTGCACTGCTATTGGTGCCATAACCCGGAGTCCATCGTGCCCGGTCCCAAATTGGCCCAACTCCCGCAAAACTGTATCAAGTGTGGCAAATGCATACAAAGCTGTCTGGAGGGTGCCATCGGTTGTGGCAAGGAACAGGTGCGAGAGTTGGCGAATCTAATCAACGACCTTGGGGTGGAGTGCACGGTAGGGGGATAGGCTTATGACTCCGTGGGCCGAACCGATCGCCGCTCGCACTCTGCGGGCGGCGTTCTTCGTGAGCGGCGGCGTAGACTAAGAATTGAAGGAGAGAAAATGCCACGACGCGATGACTACCGCAAGATAATGATTATCGGATCAGGGCCGATCGTGATTGGGCAAGCGTGCGAGTTTGACTACTCCGGCACCCAGGCGTGCAAGGCGCTGCTTGAGGAGGGGTTGGAGGTGGTGTTAGTCAACTCGAATCCAGCCACCATTATGACGGACCCTGAGATGGCCAGCCGTACGTACATAGAGCCGCTGACGCCTGAGAGCATCGCCGCGATCATCGAGCGGGAGAAGCCTGATGCGCTCCTGCCGACTGTGGGTGGGCAGACGGGGCTGAATCTGGCCCTGACCCTGTCTGAGACGGGGGTGCTGTCGAGGCACAATGTGACCCTGATTGGCGCCAAGCGAATGGCCATCAAGAAAGCCGAGGACCGGGAACTCTTCAAGGATGCGATGCTGTCGGCGGGCCTGGAGGTGCCGCGCAGCGGCTTTGCCACGAATCTACGAGATGCCCGTAGATTGGCTAAGGAGATAGGTTTCCCCCTCATCGTGAGGCCTTCGGCGACGTTAGGTGGCACCGGCGGCGGCGATGCTTACGATATGGAAGGCTTTGAGGTCGCCGTCGCACGCGGTTTGGATGCCAGCCCGATGAATGAGCTGCTTATCGAAGAATCGGTGTTGGGATGGAAAGAGTACGAGCTGGAAGTGATGCGAGACAACAAGGACAATGTAATAGTCATCTGCTCTATCGAGAACTTCGACCCGATGGGCATCCACACCGGCGATTCTATCACTGTAGCGCCGGCCCAGACGCTGACGGACCGCGAATATCACAAAATGCGCGACCAGGCGATCCGCTGTATCCGTGAGATTGGGGTCGAGACCGGCGGCAGCAACATCCAGTGGGCTGTCAACCCTGAGGACGGGCGCATGGTGATGATTGAGATGAATCCACGCGTCAGCCGCTCCTCGGCCCTGGCGTCGAAGGCGACCGGCTTCCCGATTGCCAAGATTGCAGCGAAGCTGGCCGTCGGTTACAGCCTTGATGAGCTTCCCAACGACATCACTAAACAGACGCCCGCTAGCTTTGAGCCGACCATTGATTATGTGGTGACCAAGATTCCGCGCTGGGCCTTCGAGAAGTTTCCCGGAGCAGATGAGCGGCTAATGACGCAGATGAAGTCGGTGGGAGAGGCGATGTCCATTGGCCGAACGTTCCAGGAGAGTCTGCAGAAGGGAATCCGCTCCCTGGAAATTGGACGCTTTGGCCTGGGGGCCGACGGCAAGGGCAGGCACTATGATGAGATGGACTGGCCGGAGCTGAAGACGCTGCTGCAAGTGCCACATCCCGACCGGCTATTCGAACTCCGCAGTGCGATGCGCAAGGGCGCGACGGTGGAGGACCTGTTTGAGATCACAAAGATTGACCGGTGGTTCCTGCGTGAGATGGCGGAGATCGTCCAGATGCAGGATGACCTGGCGCAATACCGGCCCGGGGGAGCTAAGGGCGGGGCCAAGGAGAATGGCAAGTATCGCCCGCCGCTTGACGCGGGGCATTTGCGCGAGTTGAAGCGTGCAGGGTTCTCTGACCGGCAGATTGCGGTTCTCACTCAGAGCGAGGACGACCTGATCCGCGAAATGCGCAAAGAGGCAGGGATTGAACCGACCGTGAAGCTGGTTGACACCTGCGCGGGAGAGTTCGAGGCGGAGACTCCTTACTTTTACCTTACATACGAACGCGAAGACGAGTTCCGGCCCAGTAAGAAGAAGAACATCATCATCCTCGGCGGCGGGCCGAATCGTATCGGCCAGGGAATCGAGTTTGATTACTGCTGCGTCCATGCTGCCTTCGCCCTGCAGGAGCGCGGATTCGAGACCATCATAGTCAACAGCAACCCCGAAACAGTTAGCACGGACTACGACACCTCGGACAAGCTGTACTTCGAACCCCTGACCATCGAGGATGTGCTCAACATCTGCGACAAGGAGCAACCGCACGGCGTGCTAGTACAGTTCGGTGGCCAGACGCCGCTAAACATTGCCAAAGACCTCCAACGCCACGGTGTGCCCATCCTGGGGACATCACCGGATGCCATCGCCAGGGCCGAGGACCGCGAATCATTCAAACAGATGCTTCAGAAGCTTGGCCTGCTTCAGCCGCCCAATGATACGGCCACATCCACTGAGGGGGCGCTGGATGCGGCCAGGGAGATCGGCTATCCGATTGTGGTGCGGCCCTCGTTCGTGCTGGGCGGCAGGGCGATGCAGATTGTATGGAATGACGCCCAGCTTGAGAAGTATATGGAGCTTGCCGTGGAGGCCTCGCCGGAGTATCCCGTGCTGATTGACAAGTTCCTGGAGGACGCCATCGAAATTGACGTGGATGCCATCGCCGATGGACAGCGCTGTGTCATCGGCGGCATAATGGAGCACATCGAGGAGGCCGGCATTCACTCGGGGGATTCGGCCTGCGTGCTGCCGGCGTTCTCGCTGGCTGAGACAGAGCTAAAGGAGATTGCAGCGACGACCCGGGCCCTGGCGCTGGAACTAGATGTGGTCGGGTTGCTCAATGTCCAGTACGCAATTAAGAATGATGACCTGTATGTGCTTGAAGTCAACCCGCGAGCGTCGCGGACGATCCCCTACGTCTCCAAGGCCATTGGTGTGCCACTGGCCAAGTTGGCCGCCCGCGTGATGGCCGGCGAGAGCCTGGAGGAGGTGGGCTTCACTGAGGAAGTTGATATCGAGCACTTCGCGGTGAAGGCGCCAGTTTTCCCGTTCAACCGCTTTGTCGGCATAGACACACTGCTGGGCCCGGAGATGAAGAGTACGGGCGAGGTTATGGGGATAGACCATACGTTTGGCGCAGCGTTTGCCAAGGCTGCTATCGCATCGGGTCTCAATCTGCCGACCCGTGGCACAGTCTTCATCTCAGTTCGCAACCGCGACAAGCGGGACGCCATCTTTGTGGCGAAACAGTTAGCCGATATGGGCTTCGGCATCGTCGCTACCGAGGGCACGGCCCGGGCGTTGCGCAAGGGTGGTATAGATGCCGAGGTCATCTATCGTGTGAGTGACCCGCGCGGACGCAACGCGATAGACCTCATCCACGAGGGCCGCATTGACCTGATCATCAACACTCCATCAGGAGCAGAACCGCGTGAGGACGAGCGGCTGATCCGTGCGGAGGCAGTGGCGTTCGGTGTGGCCTGTATCACCACGATGACCGGAGCGATGGTGGCTGTGCTGGCCGTGGAGATGCTGCAGAAAGGCGCAGTGGATGTCAAATCGCTGCAGGAATATCACGAGGATATTCTCGCAGCTCTGGGTGAGCAGGGGGACTAGTAATGAGCGTTGGCATTCCGCCGACAGTAGCATGGGTTGAGGGTGATGGCGGGCCGGTGGTGCGGCTGTTAGACCAGACGCGCCTGCCTGCGGAGAAGGTGATGCTGGATTGCCCCTCAGTGCACGAACTCTGTGACGCCATCAGGCGGCTGGCAGTCAGGGGCGCACCGGCAATTGGCTGCGCAGCGGCGCTGGGGATGGCGCTGGCGGCGCATCTGAGTGAAGCGCAAACAGGAGACGAACTGCTCAGCGAGCTGGAGCGTGCGCGGGAGCAGTTGGCAGCAACCAGGCCCACTGCAGTCAACCTGTTCTGGGCGCTGGAGCGGATGATGAACCGGGCGCGGGAGGTGGCCAATGCGCCGCCCGCCGCCATTGCACTGATCCTGACCGCCGAGGCCCAACTCATCATGGCCGACGACCTGGGGCGCTGCCACGCCATCGGCAAGCACGGGGCCGAGTTGATACCCCACAGGGCCAACATCCTGACCCACTGCAACGCCGGGGCGTTGGCGACGGCCGGCTATGGGACGGCACTGGGCGTTATCCGCGCGGCGCACGCGGCAGGGAAAGAGATTCATGTGTGGGTGGATGAGACGCGACCCCTGCTGCAGGGAGCCCGCCTGACCGCGTGGGAGTTGACTCGTGACGGCATCCCTTGCACCGTGATCTGCGACAATATGGCAGCTTCGCTGATGCGGCAGGGGAAAGTTGATTGTGTGGTCGTGGGGGCTGACCGCATCGCAGCCAACGGAGATGTGGCTAATAAGATTGGCACCTATGCGCTCGCCTGCCTGTGTGAGAAGCACAGCCTGCCGCAGTACGTTGCCGCGCCGCTGTCAACGGTGGACCTTAGCATCACGAGCGGGGACGATATACCCATCGAGGAACGCTCGGCTGACGAAATCCGCACCCTCGGCGAACGGCAGTTATGCCCGGCCGACGCCCAGGTCTACAACCCCGCCTTCGATGTCACTCCACACGAGCTTGTATCAGCTATCATCACCGAGCGAGGAGTGATACGGGAGCCGTATGAGGAAGGGTTGAGGTGAGGTCCCTAACCGCACAAATTGGGACAGAGTAGTGACCGTTGATATCTCATTCAGAGACACACGTGGAGGGTACGTGAAATGATCACTGAGCAGGAATACACAGCGCTTCTGGAAAAGTGCCGTGCCGTGCCATCTACCAAGAGCAACTACCTTGAAAGCGATTTTGTCAGGAACGTCTTCCTGACGGTGCTCGATTTTCAGATGCATTTCAACGCGGTCGAGAATGCAATGGCATACTACCACGCTAACTGCGAGCAAGAAATCAGGACTTTCGAAGACCTAAGAGTGCTGCTGTCGCATTATACTGACGATAAGGAAGGTAATTCGGCCGTCGCGCAATATTTGTGGGGGAACTGTCACTGGACGAGAGTGGCATTGATGCGCCGTTTCCTGATTTACCTTGGATCGATTGGCGTGACTACGCAGGAACGCCTGGTAGAGTGGGCGCAGACCAGCGACTTCAAACGAGATTTCGAGGGCAAGGTCAAGGGCATGGGATATGCGATATATCAGTGGCTTGTGATGCGGCAGGGCCGCCGTCGGGCACAGCGTCACAGATAAGGAACTTGTTCGAGCGCTTGAACGAGTGGCGCGTGACCTGGACCTGAAGGCTTATGAGTTAGACTGGCGGATATGGGAGCACGAGAAGGCCAGAAGCACCGCGTCATAGTTGTTGCTTCTGCCTCACATATACCCCAAATCCCTCAGTCTCTGTCGGATGGCCTGTTCTTCTTCGGGTGAGTAGTCGCGGATGGGCCGCTCTGTGGCAGGAAGCGGCTCCGGGGCCACGCGCTGCGCGCGGTCGGCATCTGCAGAGAGTATCTCGGATAGCAGTCGGCCATCAAGATCGGCCGGCACAGATAGCCCAAGGAGATGGAGGATTGTGGGGGCAAGGTCAGTCAGGTTGGGCGCTTGAGGGGCGGTGCCGGGCTGGATGGCCGGGCCAGAGGCCAGGAAGACGCCGTCCAGGCGGTGCTGACCGATATGGATGTCCTGGCCTCGTGGTTCGGTGACGATCACATCACCACATCGCAGGCCTGATAGTACCCGGTCAGCGTGGAAAGTCACCACAATATCCGGTGCGGCGTCCACACATGGCCCGTGGAAGGCCTCGTTCTGAGGGATGGCGCTTTCGACGGCAGGTGCGCCTGTTTGCGGATCGGTGCAGTCCAGGAGTACCTCGCACAGCTCGGCCACCAGTTCGGCATATTCATCGCCCGGCTGGACTATGCCGCCGGGGTCGCGGCCCGCCAGATTCACCCAGACGTCGGCGCGTCCATGCGCCCAGTATGAATAGGCGCGCGTGCGGTTCCAGTCTATCGTCCCCAGTACGTGGGCTGCCATTCCTGTGGAGTGCAGCGCAGGGGCATACGCCGCCATCCGGCGCTTGACCCGCGTGGCCAGCAGCCGGTCAACCAGCCGATAGGCGCCGGCTACCAGTGTGCTAAAACCTGTTGAGCGGCGTCTGGTGTAGCCCAGCGCTTCCAGCAGACCCGGCAGGTAAAGAGCGCCCTTCGGATTAAGACCGGCCCCGTGGTCAGACATCACCAGTATCGTGAGGTCGTCATCAGACACACTGGCCCAGCGTGCCAGTATTTCATCGGCGGCGATATATGCCTGTCGCAGAGCGTCAAGTCCGCTCTCGCCATCTGCAGGCCACAGGAAGTGCTGGATGGTGTCTATCTCACTGACGACAAACACAAAAAGGTCCCACGTGTCTTGCTGCCACAGGTGCCAGGCGATGTCGGCCTTGCGCTTCATTGAACTGAGGGCAGCGTCCAGCGCTTGCTGGCGCTGGCCCTGCATTGCCAGGTCCCTAATGCCTGCGTGGAGGGGATAGGGCCCAAAGCGCTCACGGAGTTGGGTCGCAAGTTCCGGGGGATGGGTGAAGCCATCGGTCTCGGCGGATGGAGCCAACCAACCCGAGACAAGCAGCCCGTTCAATGGCTCGGCTGGGAAGGTCATCGGGACATTCAGTACCGCACTCCGTCGCCCAGCCTCACTGGCCAGCCTCCAGAAGCTGGCGCCCTGGATATGGGAGGCATTGCTCGGGCGGAAACCAAAGGTTCCCGGGATCCGGTCCATAAAGGTGAAGATGCTGTGGCGGCCAGGGTTGAGACCGGTGGCGAAGCTGGCCCACGCCTGCGGGCTGATGGGCATTGGTGTTGAACGCAAGTGTGCGCCCACGCCCCGGTCAAGTAGCCGGGCGAAGCTGGGCAGACTGCCCTCGTCCACAAAGCGCCGCAGCAGCGACGGTTCAGCACCGTCAATGCCGAACACAAACACACGGCCTTCGTGGGGCTGGCCAGCCTGTGGCGGACTGTTCTGCTTGGAGATAGTCATTATGACATTCTTGCCGTGCGCTGATAGGTTGAGTTTCCAGGCACAAGCATAATACTCGCGACGCCGGGTAGTAGTATTTCCTCCTCTGTTCAGTTTCACCTGCCCGCAAGGGTGGGGAGTGATAGCATCCTTGAAGGTGCCGGTGGGTGCGGTGCAGAATTATGCACGCAGTTGAAGCCTGCTGGTGGCCGCGCCAGGCGACTACACAGCAGTGCAGGTTGATCTGTGGGAGGCAATCTCTTGCGAGAGGACTACTTGCTAAGGGACTATTGGCGTGTTATCCGGCGTTCGTGGAAGACTGTAGTATGCCTGGGGGTGGGTCTGGGTATCCTCAGCGGGCTGGTGGCGATGTTCTTCGTGCCACGGCAGTGGCGCAGTAGCGCTACCATACTATTTGAGCTGCCGTCGTCGAGGGAGACTACTCTTGCCAGTCTCACGGACCTGACGAGCCTAGGAAGGCTGGCGACGCAATTCGGTGTTCCCGTCGCGCCCAGCTCTGCGGTAGCCTATAGCATCTTGACGAGCCGCTCATTGAGAGCCACAGTGGCCGAAGTGACGAACTTAACCGAACGGGTGGATCTGGCCGACGAGTTCGAGGTGAATGAGTTCCTGGGCAAGACAACGTTGGTTCAAGTGGGGGATGCGGGAGCTGTCACCCTTCTAGTGACGGTGCCCGGCACACCACGGGGACTGATCGCAAGGCTAGATGATGATATGGAGGCACGGGAGCTGGCCAGGGATATCGCCGCCGCCCACGTGACAGCTCTGCAGGAGATGTTGTCATCATTTGCCTTGACTAGGGCGCAGCGAAAGTGTGAGTTTCTCCAAAAGCGGGTCGCAGAGACCGAGCGGGAAGTCGACGATGCGCGGGCAGCCCTCGCCGCTGCCCAGAGAGCGACAGGCGTAGTAATGCCTGCTGGCGATACAAGTGTGCCAGATGAACTGATACAACTAGCGAAACTGGAAAAAGAAATGATATTGGCTGAGGGCGAGGCCCAGGCCGCCACGGACAAGCTTGGTGTCTTGGGGAGGGAGCTGAGTGAGCAGGATGAAATGGTGGTTGGCCAGGTGATATCGTCTCAGAGTGGAGTACTGGATCCACTAAAGAGTGAGATGACTCTGCAGCAGGCTGAGCTGGCGGTTCTGGCCAGTAAGGGCTACGGAACGGAACATCCCGAATACAGGGCCGGCCTGCAGCGCTTGAGCGATCTGAAGGCCTCGTACGAAGACGAGCTGAGCCGGGGCCTTCAGGAGAGGCAGGTTGCAAGTACGCGCAACACCGTACGCGACAGACTTGTAGTCGTATACGCCCAGACCCAGGCTGACCTGGCAGCCGGACAGGCGCGGCTGGCGGCACTTCGCGGGCTAGTCGAAGAGACTCGCGACAAGGTGGAGGCTCTACCGGGCTCGATGCAGGTTGTGGGAGCGCGGATGTTGGATGTCGAACTGAAGTCGCAAGTGTACGCTGGACTTGTAAGCGCCTACGAGATGGCGCGAGTTGAGGCGGAGGAGGAGGCTCCAAGATTTGAGGTGTTAGACCCCGCTTTCGTTCCCAAGTACAAGCTTGGTCCGTCGGTGGCCAAGACTGGTTTGTTCTTCACGTTTTTGGGCCTCCTACTGGCGGTGATAGTGGTCCTAGGGCGCAACAGCGTTAGCAAGAACTGGCCACCGGAACCGACGCAAGCTGGACCAGCTCAGGATCTATAGTGAGGGCAAGGAGGCGACGGTGCGATCTACTCGGTCGTTGAGAACTGTTGACAGAGACATGCTTGGATGAACACGCTTGAGGTCATCACAGTTTACGGTCTGCTTGGCGCTATTGCCTTGCTACTGGCACTGCCCTTCGTGGCGCGCCGCGTCGGTGGGGAGGTACTGACGCCCCGCTTTTGGTTTGCCGCGATTGCTGTTCCTGCCATGTTGTTACGCCCCTGGTACCTGCTCCATCACCCTGAGGCTGCTCACCGCTATCTAGTGAGCTATGGTAGCGTTGCGGATCTGATGGTGCCAGGGCTGCTTTGTATTGTGGTGGGTCTGATAGCGCTCAACGTCGGCTACTTGTCGCCAGCGGGTGTGGCTATGGCGCAGCGGTTGCCGAGCTTCAATGTGTCGCTTTGCCGGCGACGATGGCAGTTGGCGATATTGGTCTCGGCAGTGCTGGGGCTATCGGCCTACCTATTCATGCTGCACAGGGTGGGTGGACTGGGGCTGCTGCTGGCGAATCTGGCGGGGCGGCAAGCGTTCTATCAGGAGGCAGGGGTTAATCTGATCCGGCTGGGGCTACATTTCAACGATCTTGCGGTGCTACTTGCAGCCTGGTACTACCTGAAAGTGCGCAGGACGAAGTGGTTCTGGGCCTATATGGTCCTGCTCACCTTGCTGAATTTGACGACCGGCTCTCGCACCGCTGTGCTCACCCCCTGGCTGTTCCTGTACCTACTAGTAGCCATCGACAATGCCAGGTGGCGCAGTTGGAAGGTCTTGGTAGCGGTGGGGCTTGTGTTTGTGGTGTTCGCCACAGCCTACCTGGCATTCAGACGTAGCACTCGCTCTGGCGTGGGGGCAGAGTTGGCGGCCGTCACGGCAGAAACCGAGGCGCTCAACCCGCTGGAGTTGTTCGCCGACTTCGACCATCTGCTGGCCATCATACACCTGACACCGCGCTACTTTGCCTATCAAGAGGGGGTGACGTACCTACACGTGTTCGCCTTGCTATTGCCACAGAGTGTGTTCTCCTGGCAGCCTCGCACTGTGGGGGGGATGCTGCGTGAGGCTATCGAGCCGCTCGGCCAGGGCGGGCGGCCGGCTGGGGCGATAGGTGAGGGTTATCTGAACTTCGGGTATGTCGGTGTGTTCGGCGCAATGCTGGTGCTGGGGTTGTCGCTGCGCACGCTGCATAGCTACGGAACCCGAAACCTAGAGGGTGACAGTTTGGTCCCTGCCCTGTTCTATGTGGCAATACTTGAATCTATCTTTGGGTTTACCCATGGAATCTTCAGCCTGAATTTCCGTGACCTGCTAATCATTCTGGCGCTTGTAGCCTTGTTTGTTGTGTTCGCGGGGGTGAGAAAGCGCCCCGAGGACCGGCACTCAGAGAGCTAGGCACCTCATTACGTACCTGAACTGCCCCGACATCAAATACGTCGCCGAAGTCACAAATGCTTCGGAATGAGGCATGTGCTCCATTGGTCCTCGAGGCTCTTCTACTTCTGTCGACAGTTGCCTTCTTTCCTGCCCCCAATAGCCGGATGATAGAAGGCGGTAGATTACGAAGCCCCTACTGGAGAGAGGCACAGTGCCACTGATGGCGCCCCACCAAAGGGAGCTGTTGACGTTCGCCGCCGTGTCGTCTGCTTTCTTCTCACATCACCAAGATGAGAAGCGCGAGTGAGGCCAATATCGTGAAGCACCCGCAAAGAAGTATACATGTCAGATATGACCGGGGAATCCAACCACACCACAGGACCATAGCAAGACTGGTTTCAATCTACAGTCATAGCGATGGTTCGCTCTTGGATATTGGCTGCGGGGTTGGTCATACGCTTAGCGAGATTCGCAAGATAAGACATTCTATGAGATTAACGGCTGCAGATATTGACGAACAGTGTCTGCAGATTACTCAGCAAAGGGTCGGGCTGCAAGCAAGCATACTAATCACGCAGGTGGAGGATTTGTTTGAAATGCAGTTAACGTTCGAGACGATTGTTATGTCACACTCATTGGAGCATATGCACAGACCCGTAGATACGGTGAGGGGGGGGCATGGGGTTGCTCAGCCCCGGCGGAATACTGGTATTGGCAGTGCCCAATCCTCTGCGGCCGACCGTCATATGGCGCAGCATACTCAGGCAGAACTACGCCAATCGTGGCCATGTATGTGCATGGGATCGATCCCATTGGATGAACTTCCTTGAGAACATACTTCAGCTAAACGTCCTTTGCTATTCCCAAGACTACGTTCCAGTACCATTCCTACGCAAGTTTAGTCTCTTTAGGCCACTTGAAGAACTGATAGCTCAAATCCTGCCCTGGTTCGCGTATTCTAACATAGCTGTAATACAAAAGCCGGGCAGCTGAGAATTCCGATATCACAGATATCCCCGTTCCTGCAGGCTAGTCGTCAAGTGCTCTTCATCCCGCTCCTCGGGCGTGGACACAGCAAACAGTCCTTTGCCTGTCTTGACAACCGGGTCCACTTAACCACGGTACCCCGCCGCCAGTCGCTCGTACAACTCCTCGCAACGCCGGATGGGCGCATGAGTTGACCACTGGGCAAGTGCTTGCTGGCGAGCAGCCTGGCCGTAGGCATGCCTCAGTTCGGGAGATTGCAGCAGTCTGAGCACTGCGCTGGCCAATCCCTCGACATCGCCTTCTTCCACAATGAGGCCGTTTATGCCATCCTGGAGCGCTCGACCTCCCTCAGGAGTGGCCACCACGGGGGTGCCAGACATCATAGCCTCCATAACGGCCACGCTGAAGCCTTCCTGCTCGGAGGGTAGCACAAACACATCGGTTGCCGCCAGCAGCAGGGGCACATCCTCGCGGTGGCCTGTGAGCACTACGTGTTCGGCGAGGTTCAGTTGGTCTATCATTCTTCGGAGGCTCTCGGCGTACTCGCAGTGATGTTCCACTGGCTCTCCGACTATCAACAGCTTGGCGGCCGGGAAGCGCTCCAGGATCGCCGGCATCACCTGAATTGCCAGGTCGTGGCGCTTGCGAGGGTGGAGCAAAGCCACCATCACGATGAGCGGGTCATCCGGCGTTAACCCGAACTCATCTCTGATGGCAGCACCGTCCAGGTCCAGCCGGAACTCATTGGAATCAATAGGCTCTACAACGACTTCAAACTTGCGCCTAAGCCTGTCAGCTCCCTGGAATTCATCCATTACATCGTACCATACGCCAAGCACGCAATCGCTCCAGCGGTCCGCCCAGCGCACGATCCATCCGGGCAGCGGCTCCCGTATGCGTATGCGCCATACCGTAGGTATGCCTGCCCGCCTGGCTGCAAGGCCGGCTTGGAGGATAGAGCGAGTCTGATTGCAGTGAAGCACGTCAATGCGCTGAGCCCGGAGAAGGTCTGCCAATTGGCGGCTGTAACGGTAAACGTCTAGCCCTACCCGCAGCCTCTTTAGCAATGAGCCTAAGAGGGCACCCTTGCCGTACTGTCGCAGTAAACCGGGCGGAGGGACAATGGTCACAGGAACATCAAGCGCGGCGACTGCGTCAACCAACGGCCCGTGATGAGGGAAGAAAGCCAGAGGTTGGATGCGTTGGCGGTCCAGCCTCTGCAAGAGAGCGAGCAGTGCGCTGCCGGAGCCAGCACAGGTGACGAAGCAGTCGTAGAAGCCTACGCGGATGGGCATTTGGATATTGAGCGCGAGCTGCATCGAAGGCGAGATGATGAATCAACACAGAACCATCGCCTGATTGCCACTGCAACTTGCGCAGTACCTCCCCTGTGTTTGTCAGTCGTCTAGACGGTGGTGGCGTGCCCCGTAATGTCGTAGGTCCGTGCGCGACTAGGTATTATCAACTAACCGCTGTGGCGCGTATGGATAATTCGCGCTTGAGGCCCTGAAAACCTGCCACTGGGGAGAAGGGCGTAAACTTGGGTACGTCAATACGGTAGTGGCTGGGGAAGCGATGCGGAGTGGTCGGAACACTCACTTGCCTGACTCTTCGGGCTTTGGTTGGTCAGAGACCTCGCACTCAGGTGGCAGTACGCCAGCCTCAGCCAGGGGACAAGTCTCGCATTTGCCATCGCAGCCTGCGCGACGTGGCGCGTTTGTGGCCATAGCGTAGACAATATGAGCCACAGCGCCCAGGACAATTATTCCGATGAGAATGCTTTCAGCCACAGCCACCTCCGACTATCCAAACCCTAGCAGGCGGCCACCCTGGTATACGATGAAACTTACTATCCAGGCCAGGGTACAGGTATATGCGGCCACAAACGCGGGCCAGCGCCACGAGCGGGTCTCCTTTCGTATCACTGCCAGTACAGCGACACAGGGCAGATAGATGAGGACAAAGACCATGAACGTGTAGGCGACCAAGGGGCTGAAGCTCGGATCCTGTTGCAGTGCCGTGCGAAGAGCGCCTGATTCTTCATCGGCCTCTTCGCCGAGACTATAAGTCGTGCCAAGAGTGGAGACGACTACCTCTTTGGCCGCAAAGCCGGCGAAGAGGCTGATGCCTACCTTCCAGTTGAAGCCCAAAGGGCGGATGCCGGGCTCAATCGCCTGCCCGATGCGGCCTGCATAGCTGTAGGAAAGGGTAGTAGCAGCGGCTTCCTTCATCTCCAACCCATTCAGTAAGTTGGGCGGTGGTGCTGGATGGCTTAGCAGAAACCAGACTATGATGGAGATAGCAAGAATGATAGTGCCTGCCTTCTTAAGATACAGCCACGTCCGCTCCCAGGTGTGAATCGCTATGCCCTTGAGCGTGGGAAGGCGATAAGGGGGAAGCTCCATAACAAACGGCTCGCTCCCACCAGAGAGTATCGTACTACGGAAGAGCTTGGCCATCAGCATGGCAAGGATTATGCCCAGCAGGTACACAGAAAAGATGACGTGCCCGGCCACGCTGGGCGCAAAGAATGCGCCCGCCAGCAGGATGTAGACTGGCAGGCGAGCACCACAACTCATCAGCGGCGCAATCAGCATCGTGACAATTCGGTCCCGGCGGCTGGCCAGGGTCCGAGTCGCCATTATGGCCGGTCAATGACAAAGGCAGCGCGTGCCATATAGCCGCTGTCTTCGAGAACAGCCAGCGCCATAAAGAGTAAGATAATGTTTGGAACAAAGACTAACACACCGCCGACACCGCCGATAATGCCGTCCACCAAGAGGGAGGCAAGGGCGCCGTCGGGCATCGCAGCACTCACCACCCTGGCCAGCCATCCAAAGCCGGCTTCGATCCACTCCATCGGCGGTGCGCCCAGCTTGAAGACCAGGGCAAACATCAGCCACATCAGACCCAGGAATATGGGGAGGCCCAACAGCCGGCTGGTAACCACCTGGTCTATGGTGTCGGACCAATCCAGTCGCTGCTGCAGATCAGTAGTCACAACCGTAGCGACGGTCGGCAATGGCAATTTCGGTGTCGTCGCCTATAACCTGCTCGATATGGGCACGGGTTGCCAGGACCTGTTCGAGTAGGCCGTTGTCGCCATCGTCAAAGACCCGGGTGTTGACTTCATCGTCGTTCTCCAACAGCTTGATTGCTACCCATCGGGGGTTGAGCTCGCCGGCCTGTCCACTGGCTTCCACTTTAGCGGTTAGCTCTTCGATATGTGGCTCGAGTTCGGGGCCATAGCGAATCTGGATTTCAGGCCCGCCGGCAGCTTCGACAAGCGACACGACGGCCTCCAACAGGGCATCTATGCCCTTGCCCTTGGTGGCTACAGTAGGGACCATTGGCACGCCTAAGAGCCGTGAGAGCAACTCTTCGTCAATGTGTTCGCCCTGGGATTCAGCCACATCAATCATATTCAGGGCGACGACCACCGGGACGCCTAACTCAATGAACTGAGTTGCCAAATACAGATTGCGCTCCAGGTTGGAGGCATCTACAATATCAACCACAACATCGGGACGTTCATTTATGACAAAGTTGCGGGCGACTCGCTCCTCGAGCGAGCGGGCCGTCAGGCTGTAGGTGCCGGGCAAGTCCACCACGTGGAAGTCGCGGCCATTCCACCTGCAAGCGCCCTCCTTCTTCTCAACGGTCACACCCGGATAGTTGCCAACGTGTTGGCGAGCGCCGGTTAGGTGGTTGAATACGGTGGTCTTGCCGGAATTGGGGTTGCCAGCTACGGCAATAGTGATAGGTCGCTCCATAGTCTGCTATCTTCTTGGGGCCTTGGGCCGGTTTCGTCTGCCTCTGCGTGCTTGTCTGCGGCGGTCACCGGTGCGGGGCCTGTCTCTCCCCGGGGCAATAACCTGTCCCTCGGGTCGCACGTGGATGTTGGCTGCTTCCTGTTTGCGTAGTGACAAGTGGTAGCCACGTACGATTACCTCGATGGGATCACCCAGCGGTGCAATGCGCCGCACCTCAATGTCAGCGCCGACCGTGACTCCCATCTCGACAATCCTGCGCCTGATGTCCCCGGAACCGGCTACTTTGGTGACTGTACCCCTAAAGCCTGGGCCGAATTGGTTAAGTGTCTCCACGGCGACATCATCGTCCTCCTCCGCAAACGGCCCACCTTCGGGAATCTCAATCTGACTTATACATTCCTGACAGTCATGGTCGCAGCTTACCTGGGTCCAACGCCCTCGAAGGTGCCCCAACCAATCGTGCCCCCCTCGGGGGCACTTCTCTATGAACTCCAGCAAGCACAGCAGCCGGTGGAGTGTCTCAGCACTGACCGAGTGTTCCAGTTGACACGCCTCCTCCTTGGCCTGGTCAGCCTCTAGGCCAAGTATATCGCCGAGGAACGCGACGAGTGCAGCGTGACGCCGCTGCATCTCCTCGCCAATACGCCGGCCCTCCGGGGTCAGTTCGACATAGCCATAGCGCTCGTGGTCCACAAGGCCCCTGTCCTGCAGGGCCTTGAGCGCACCTGTTACGCTTGGTGTCCTGACATTCATCTGCCTGGCGATGTCGGTGACGCGAACGACCTTACGCGCAAGTTGGATATCGTAAATCGCCTCCAGGTAATCCTCCATCGAGGCGGTGAGGTCGCTATTCATTGCTGTTGCATCCTTTGGTGCATCCGAACCGTGTGCAGCAATCCGCGCTATGTTAGCCCAACCTAACTCGATTGTCAAGGCCTGAGTTTGGCCTCGCTTGGCGGGAGGGCTACAAACGGCGACCGCCTCGAGATGCGCAGTTAGAGGCTCAAATCATAGAGGTCCTCAATAGCAGAGAGGTGTTTGACATTGATGCCGGCCGCAGAAAGCACGGGGCTAACTGATTGCCAGCTTTCCGGGTTGTCCACTACAATGACCAGGAGGGGAAAGCCGTTGGCGCGTAGGCCGACGAGTTGCTCCATCAACTGCTTGGGGACATCCGGGACAATAAAGACAGTCATCACTTCGCGGGGCCACTTCTCATACTCCTCTGTCACCATCTGCGCACAGTCCAGCCCTTGACTTAGCTCGAGCCTGGCCAACGTCTCCATCAGCAGCCCGGCCCTCTCTGTGCCACGTTGGACAGGAACGCTGACGGGGGTCAACTTCTCCGGGATGTGGCGCTGCTCGGACAGGCTCCGGGCCTGGCTGCGACTCCGGGCGACCACTCGAACTGGATTCGCCTCCCAGACTTCGGCGGCATCAATGCCGTTGCTAGTCAGGCCGATTTGCTGGTGGCGGGCGGCAACATGAGCGGCGATTGAGGCGGCAGCAGTGACAGCTAACTCCGAACGGTCGCTGCGGGGTTGGCCGCCCCAGGCCGGCAGGCTGAAATCGAGAATGATGTGAGCGCCAATGAGCGTGGCGGGGTCGAACAGCTTGCTGTGCAGACGGCCAGTCTTGGCAGTCGCCTTCCAGTGCACGATGCGCAGCGGGTCGCCGTGGCGATACTCACGCACGCCGGCGATGCGCG
>JALGTI010000116.1 GCA_029821455.1 Candidatus Zipacnadia bacterium
CGAGATGCGTTTCGATCAGATTATGCAGATAGCGGAAGCCAGCGTTGACGACATGCTGCTGCGCGATCACCCATTGCTTTACATTATCGCTCCCACCCACAACACCTGGGACGTTGGAGACAGCAGCAGCCCGCGGCGCAGGACGATCGAGGAGACGATTGACGCGGTCTATGCGCTGGCGGAGAAAAAGGGCCTGGAATTGGTCCCGGCAAGCTTTGAGGATATACGGGTTGAGGCCGAGAGGTTGAATGCCTATTGAGGCCTGAGCGGTCAGGAAGTGAGGTTCATCGGCGAGACACCGCTGCCACCCGTGGCGCAGGCGTCTCGCCTGCGGTCGTTCCCCAAGGCGGGGGGAATTGGCGGGTAGGAAGCCTGCCCCACGCCGTTGGCCGGATGGCATACACCCCAGCCAGTAGCGCTCCAGCTCGGACAAAGGAGACGAAGCGCATTCGGTTCGCGCTTATGCTCCTGCTGGGGTTGGTCATGGTCTGGGTGTCCGGGTATTGGATCAACCAGTCGGAGATATTCTCCAAGGCCTGCTCAATGAGTGGGGCGGTGCCGACGATCCCCAGTCTCGCTGCACTGCTGCTTCTGCTGTGCTTGAATCCCCTGCTGCGTGGTCTTCGGCGAGTGAGGGAGCTGTCCACTGCCGAGATTGTCGTCGTGTATGTGTTCCTGACGCTGAGTACCATGATGTTCGGCATTGGTGGAGTCCGTCACTTGCTGGCCGCCATCAGCGAGCAGCACTACCTCTCGACCGCCGCGGAGCCTATCGCGACGCTGGCGCCGTTCATCCCCACCTGGCTGAGCCCCGAAAGCTCAACACTTCATCGCTGGATGTGGGAGGGCTCGCCCTCGGGGGCGGTCCCCTGGCAGGTGTGGTGGGTTCCTATCGCTGCCTGGACCGGATTCTTCCTGCTATTGGGTGGCACGGTACTGTGTCTGCTGCTGCTGCTGGCGGAGAGGTGGCTGGACCACGAGCGTCTTACCTTCCCGCTGGCTCGGCTGCCCCTGGAGATACTGGGCGAAGGGACACTTGGCTCACTGTTCCGCAATCCGCTTACGTGGATCGGCATCGGTATCGCAACGTTGCTTAACGGATTCCACATGGTGCGTGGTGTGTTCTTCGGCGGCCCCAGCTATGGCGGGCCGATCTTCTGGATCAACCAGCTCAACTTAAACTATCCGTGGCTGGTGCTCGATCACGAGCCGCCGATTCTATTCGCTGTCCAACCAGGGCTCATCGGGCTCGGCTATCTGGTCTCCAACGAGGTGGCCCTCTCGGTCATCTTGTTCACTATCTTCTCTAAGGCAGTAGGGTTGGGATTGGCAAGCGTAGGTCTTCGTGACGCCTCGATGCCGTACGCAAAACAGCAGGCATTTGGCGGTTATCTGGTGCTCGCGGCCACTATGTTATGGATGGGTCGAGGCGCGATACTGCAGGGGTGGAATAGGTTGGTTCGGGGGCATGGAGGGGCGGACACTGCCGACGAGGAGATACACCGGCCGAATCTGGGATGGGCCCTCCTCGGGGCAATGATTGGCTTTGCTGGGGTCGTGCTCTTCCTGGTATCCGCCGGCATGGCTACCTGGCTTGCTATTGTCTCCATGACGGTGATCGTGCTGAGCTCGGTCGGTTATGCTCGCGTTCGCGCTGAGACGGGCATGCCCTTGCTGTGGGCTCGCCCTTACACCACTGAATACCTGGGGATTTGGGACGTCATGGGTGGCGGGCGGATCGTACCGTCGGGCCGCGACCTGGCCTCCCCGACCATCTTCGCCATGACTTCGTTTCTTTCGCGCACGGGCTTCCCCTCGGTGTCAGGATACCAGATAGAGGGTATCCAGCTATGCCGTCAGACCGGGGTGAACTGGCAGCAAATAGGGAGAATGATGATGCTAGCCGTCGGGTTCGGCGTCGTCTGCGGCTTCATCTTTCATCTGGTTCCTTACTACGAAGAGGGCGCCATAGCCCTGCCCGGCGGCCACTGGAACCTGGGCGCCATGCGAAAGGCCTACGCGCGTGTGCTACAGAACGCCCAGACCCCTGACCCGCCGGACGTAAACCGGATACTGGCAATAGCTTTCGGCGGACTCGTCACTGCTGTGGTTTCAGCGGCCAGGACGCGCTGGACAGGGCTGCCGCTTCATCCGGTGGGATACGTGATCGCGAACTGCCAGTACGGCTGCTGGCTGTTTCCCACGTTCATCATGGTGTGGACCTGTAAGACGCTGCTGCTCAGGTATGGCGGCAGCCGGCTGTACTTGCGCATGATGCCGGCCTTCCTGGGCCTGGCGCTGGGGCATTTCCTGAGCGGCGGGCTTGTGTGGGGATCACTGTCCGCGGCGCTGGGCGGGCCCTTCCTGCGGTGGAGTGTGTGGGTTGACTAGTCACGAAAAAGAAACCAGAAACGAAGGAGAAGGAGCGGTAAGTACCATACTTAATCGCCTGCCGTCGGTGCGTACGACAGGCATCCTTGTCTGTCGTTGTCTGCCGTTATCCAACCTACCCCCTGGCCCCCTCCCTGAAGGGAGGGGGAAAAAGGCCGTACGTAGCGCAGGCGTCTCGCCTGCGGTCGTCACAGGCATGGTTCGACAGGCTCACCATGGCCTGAGCTTGCCGAAGGCCAAGGATGCCTGTCCTACGGGAGTAGGTCAGTGGTGGGCCGCCGCGTGTCACATGTGCCATGAGCCTCTCGCTTGTGGGAGAGGTGGGAAATAAAACTGATCGGTGAGACGCCGATGCCACTACGGCTTGACCGCTTGACTCCCCTGCCCGTGCGCGTGCTATGCTTGTGTCCGTGCTCGGTGTACAAGACGCCATCACTCAAAGGAGCTAACAGGTAATGAAGGGCTGCGCAATTGCCGCCTTGCTGACCGTCTGGGCGCTGATTGGCCTGGCTCCAGTGCCTGCAGTGAGCGCCGCTCACAGCTCTGATGGTCAGCCGCTCACAGTGCACGATGTAGGCGAGTATGCCGCCTATCCCTGGGACAAGGCGGACACCCCGATTGTGCCGGGCTCGCGGGCCGACCGTGTTAGGGACCTCACCTTCGCCGTCGCCTCAGTGAACCTGTCCGATAACATGTCGGAGCGCTTCCTCAAGTCGTGGGCAGACGTGGCACGACGGGGGAGAGAACACGGCAAGAAGTTCCTGCCGCGGGTCTACTTCTGGGATGGCAAGGACCGTTATGATGGCCCCATGCGTGACATTGAGGTGTACTGGGCTCGCCTGGACACCTTCCTGAGTGCGATGGACTTGCGCGACTTCTATGGCATCGTGCTGGCAGAGGAGAATGTCCACTACGCGGGGCGTCCCGCGGTGCTCACTGAGCTGTACCGGCGCATCAAGGCGAAGTACGACGTGCCGGTCTGGCAGTGGTACTCGCCGGTCAGGGCTGTACCCGGGTCCGGGGGCTGGATCCCCGCCGATGGGTGGGTGATTGACCCCTACAGCCTGGGCAAGCTACAATTCCGCCAGTACCTGCGTAAGTACTTCATAGCCGGGGTGCCTGTCGTTGTCATGCCCTGGGCCGCAGTGATGGGAAATGAGCAACGAGATGAGCAATGGCTCGGAAACGCAAGCCGCCAGCTTGAGATTGCCGTCGAGTTCGGCCTTCCCGTCGCCTTCTTCTGGGTTAAGGGCACCACCTGCTACTTCGGCTGCGATAGGAACGGGTTTGACACACTCATTGACAAGGCGAATCAGCAGGTGTGGAGATACATCAGGCGCGTCAGGGCGTTGCCGGATGACTTCAGTGGTTTCCCTTCGGCGGACCTCGCAAGGGTGCGGCCCGTTGAACTCAAACCCACTGCGCAAGGCATATTTGTCTACACCGACGACTTCCGCACCTCCCGGTGTGTGAACGACGCCTCAATGACAGGGTTCAGGGACCTCGTGATGGATGGGGTTACACTCAGCGCGCGTGGCTTCAACGGCCGACCGACGAAGGCGACGCTGACCTACTGCTTTGCCTGTGCCCCCCCCGGCGCAGGCGCCCCAGCTATCGCTGAGCATTCGCATAGAGGCGGCCCTGAAGGGGCAAGTGGAGGTTGCGCTGTCTCCCGACGGCAGGGATTGGAGCCGGTGTGCGCGGGCGGATGGGCCCGGCGAACAGCGACTGGCCGTCGAATCGCAGAACATGGCGGCGTTCAACCGACTAGACAGGTTTTGGGTGCGTATATGGCTGTCTGGCTTGCCGGGCTCGATGTGAAGTAGGGGCGGTTCGCGAACCGCCCCTACCGTAATCTGTGCTGTTGTCTGGCGTTAGAAGCTCCCCAAGGGCCTACTCAAAACTTTGCTCACCCCCTTGACACCCCCCGGTCCTGTGCTATAATAGGTGCTAAGTTTGATGTGCAAGTCACCATATCGGAGGAAGGTGATAACTATGCGAAAGGGATTCACATTGATCGAATTGCTGGTGGTGATTGCGATCATCGCGATCCTAGCGGCAATTCTGTTTCCGGTCTTTGCCAAGGCCCGGGAGAAGGCGCGGCAGACAAGCTGCCTGAGCAACATCAAGCAGATTGAGTTGGCTGCCCAGATGTATGCTCAGGACTATGACGAAGCATATGTTCCGGGATACACAAAAGACGCGGCGGGCACTTGGTATTATTGGACAGACCTTCTTCAACCCTATATGAACAACGAAGGGATCCTGTCCTGTCCGAGCTACCATGATTACCCGCTTGGCTACGTCTCTAACAGCTACACTGAGAACTTTGGAGACGGAAACAGTCCCCATGCACAGGTGAATTGGTGGGCGGAATATGGTGCATGGCCTCAAAGGCCTAAGTTCCAAAGTGATGCGAAGCAGCCCGCCGAGACCATCTCGTTCATTGATGGTCTGTGGGGTACGACGTTGGTTTGGGTGATAAGCAACATAGATGGAGGAACAGCAGACGTAACTGACAAGCGCCACAACGGTGGTTTCAACATTTCCTTCCTCGACGGCCACGCGAAATGGCAGCGCAAGACAACTTGGTCCCAATGGACTTTAGCTGAGGACTAAGACTGTCGAAGGGGGTCCTAACCCATTACAAGATCAACCAAGTTGACTATGTAATGGGTCTTCTTTTTTATTGATTAAAAATTTACGAGAACAACGATGCGTACCGAGCAACCCAGTCGAAAAGAAGAAGGAACGAACAAAGATGTTCACAACCGGAGGAAACTTCATGTTCATCGCATTGCTGGTAGTGATAGGTATCACTACCAGTTCTACTACTGGTCTTTCCCAAGGCGCGGGAGAAGGTGCGAGAGACAAGTATGAGACATTCTCACCTGGAAGTACCTTTTATATAGATAGTGAAAAGGGCGACGACCAAAATAGTGGCACAAGCCCCGAGACGGCCTGGGGCACTCTCGCCCGTGTAAACGCTGGCGCATTCTCGGCAGGCACGCGGATCCTGCTCAAAGCGGGAACATCCTACCGGGGCCCTCTTCGCCTCCACGGCTCTGGCAAACCCGGCCAACCGATAGTTGTCGACAGGTACGGCACCGGAGCAAAGCCCAAGATCGCTGCCGTTGCGGCGGACGGCGCTGTCGTTTCCCTGTCCAACGTGGAGCACTGGGAGGTAAACAACCTAGAGCTCAGTGGTGGCCGCATGGGCGTGTTCGTCTATATTAAGGAATTCGGAGTTGCCCATCATCTGCACTTCAGGAACCTCCATATCCACGACATCCCAGGCGGGCTGGGAAGCGACGATGGAGGTTTCTTGCTGAAGCGGGAGGGCGTGACAACATGGTTTGACGACCTCCTGATCGAGGGCTGCTTGATCAAACACGTGGATCGAAACGGCATTCTACACACGGACTATCCTACCGTCTCTGATGAACACCATAGCCAGAATGTGGTTATCCGAGGCAACCGACTGGAGGACATCGGGGGCGACGGCATCTTCATCCTCGGATGCGACGGCGCATTCATTGAGCACAACGTGTTGCGGTATGCACACCAACGCGTTGGGAGACAGCCTGGACACCGGGCTTGCGCCGGGATCTGGCCACAACGCTGCAATAACACGGTGATTCAGTTTAACGAGGTAAGTCACACAGCCGTTGGTGGTGTGACCGTCTGGGACAGTGAAGCCTTTGATGACGATGCGGCCTGCAGGGGCACGATTTTCCAGTACAACTATAGCCATGACAACGCCGGCGGTTTCTTGCTAGTTTGCGGAGGGGCTAAAGGTACAATTGTCCGATACAATATCAGCCAGAATGACGCCATCGCCACCTTCAGCCTGGAGGGGGATGAGACCGAGGATATCAGTATTTACAACAACGTTTTCTATGTAGGCTCCGGCATGACCGTCAACATGACCCGAAATACGTACGGTAGTCCGCACGATGTCTGTTATTTCAACAACATCTTCTATGCGGACGGCACTATCACCTATAACTTCGGGTCGGTGAAGGACATGGTCTTTGCGAACAACGTGTTTTACGGAGATCACCGTGACCGGCCCGTTGACTCACACGCCTTGACCATCGCCCCACTCTTCCTCAGACCGGGCGGTGGCCAGAACGGGCGGAGCACTGCGGATGGGTACAAGCTGCTACCTGATTCGCCATGCCGTGGCGCCGGGAAGATTGTACCCGCGAACGGCGGACGCGATTTCTGGGGAAACTCAGTACCCACGAATCGACAACCCGCCATCGGTGCCCACAACGGCTGAACGACCTGCCGTCCTGTCCTTCCCGAAAACCGATGAGTGCCCGTAGAATGCGAGGACCCGCGGTCCCGCGACCGAACGTACTATAGGAGGGACAATGATGCTCATACAATCCGGTCAGACGATGGAGCGTGTCGTGATCCTGCTGGCAGCTATGATGTTTGCCTGTGCCCAGCATGCGGCATGCGCAGCGGGACAGACCGCGTCTCGCTTCGTTCCGGATCGCTTTGTCATCGGGATCTGGAACGACCCTCCGGCGGACGACCGCATGGCCGCGCACTACGCAGAGCTGGCTGCGGCCAACTTCAACTTCGTCATAGGCACGTGGTCCGCCAACACCCCTGAGCTGGTGGAGCGGCAGCTTGCGATCTGCCACCGCTATGGCCTCAAGTGCACACCGCACATGCCGGAAGTGCCCATGGCGGACTATCCGGATGGCCCGGCATGCTGGGGCTATCTACTCACAGACGAGCCGTCGGCCTCCGAATTCTCCGAGCTTCGCCAGCGAGTGGATAAGCTACGGCAACTCCGCCCGGGGCGGCTGGCATACATCAACCTGTTTCCCGAATACGTCGGGCCTGCGAATCTGGGCACAGACACGTATGACGAATATGTGCGCAGGTTCGTGGACGAAGTCGACGTTGACGTTCTCTCCATGGATCACTACCCACAGATGCAGCCGGGGGCAGACTGGCGGGACAGTTACTGCCTGACGCTCGAAGCGATGCGGAAACACTCGGTCAGGAAGGGCATCCCATTCTGGAACTTGTTTAACAGTATGCCCCAGTTGTCCCTCTACGACCCAACGGAGAGCCAACTGCGCTGGCAGATCTTCACGTCCCTGGCCTATGGCGCCAAAGGGGTGATGTACTTCTGTTACTGGACGCCGGTGGCCCGAATGTTCCAGAAGGGCGGGGCGATTATCCACGCGGATGGCAGGCGGTCACGCCACTACTACCAGGCCAAGCGGATCAACGCCATGCTCCGGCGCATCGGGCCAACGCTCATGAAGCTAACGTGTACTGGTGTCCGCCGCGTTCCGGTCGGGGTGGACAGTGAGCCATTACTTGCCGGCCATTCGATGCCCTGGACTTGGACTTCGGCCTCGGGCGTTCCGGTCCGGGTGGACAGTGAGCCGTTACTTGGGGGCTGTCCCATCACCAACATCACGGTTAGTCGCGACATCGGGATGGGCGACTCCGCAGACGGGTTCCTCATCGGCACGTTCAGGCACGAGGACGGTCGCCGCGCGGTCATGCTCAACAACTACGACTACATCTACACCGCATGGCCGACGGTCGAGTTCGATACGGATGTGGCAATGATTACCGAGCTCGACCAACTCACTGGGCGGGAGATACCCGTCTACGACGACAGCCCCACGTTGCCGGGCCTGCAACTGAGTCTCGACTCAGGGGCTGGCAGGCTCTTCCTGATGCGATCCGACGGCTGAAACACTGCGAGGGGCCACGCGGCTGGTCCTCTCCCTCGGGGAACTCCTACCCGGAATCTAGACCCTCTAGCACCACCAACATCCCTCTGCCGCTGGCATCGTCACATTGAGACTGTTCGAAGTCGTCTCAGTGCACTTCGACTAGCGTCGGATCCGAGCCGGCGAGCTCGACCGTGAAGCTGAGCTTGCCGTCGGCGACACGCACTTGGAAATCTTCTTCGTTCACTATATCCCGTACTGAAGCCGCTCTGTTCACGCCCAGGGCAGCGGTGTCCACGGTGACCGTCAGCGTGAGCGCTTCCTCGGCGTGGTTGTGCAGGCTGAACAGCAGCGGTAACTCGGTGCCAAAGCGACCGATCGTCTGGTATCATGACTTCCGCTATCAAGCGGCCAACTGGCAGCGACTCTGGAGGGTAGTGGTGAAGGTGGACTGGCACTCTGGGGAGCTCTTCCCGCGGGTGGGTTCGCCTCCGCGCCATAGCTTGGGCGACGGTGCATGGATCAAGAAGGGCAAGTAGGCCCTGCACTGGACCCGCCTGTCATGTGATCGGTTCGTAGCCAACCAAGTCAGATTAGGCTTGTTTGTGTTGGCCTACAACCTGGGCAACTTCCTGCGGCGATTGGCTGTGCCGGGCAGTGTGCAACATTGGTCCCTGCGCAGCGTACAGGTTGGGCTGATCAAGATCGGGGCCAAGGTAGTCCACCACGCGCGACAGGTACTCTTCCAGATGACGGAAGTAGCGGTATCCAAGCAGTTCTTTAAGCAAATATTGGAACGAATCTGGGCTTTAGCGCCGGGCGGCGGCTGACTATGACCTCACTGCAGCGAAGAATCGATGGTCTTGCTCGTGCCCAGGCAGCACTGTGTTCGCCAACTGCCTCCAAGCCGCCAAAGCTGACTGATCGGCAGCCACAAGCTCCTGGAAGGGTTGCAAAGCACTGGTTTTGCCGGATATACTGTCACCACCAGCAGGCATTTCTCCCAGACTCGAAGAATATACAAACAACCAAGAGCCAAATGGGAATCTGGGTGCATATCGCTTCGGATCGCATCAGTGACCGGTACTACGTGGGCGACATCTTCGAGGTAATCGTCTACGCGGGGCCGCTGTCTGAGACCGAGGTGGTCCCGGTCGACGGTCATCTGACCGGGACGTACCCGCAGGCGAGGTAGGAGGGGCAACCATGACAGTGCTACCGGTGACGATTCTCCTCTGCGCGTCGGTGGTGGCGGTAGCGCAGGTTGACGTGCCGCTTAGCGTTCGGAATCATACGGGCCAGGATCAGACGTCGGCCCCCGTCCGTGGAGGGGTGCCCTTTGCTCTGGGCGAGTTGCCCAGCTGTGACCGGGCGCAAATCATCGTCGGCGGCGGCGAGTTGCCTTGCGCCGTCCGTCCGATCGCGCAATGGTACGACGGCAGCGTGAAATGGCTCTTAGTCGACACCCAGGTCGACTTGCCCGCCCACGGTGCGACCTCACTCATGCTACGGGCAGGGCAGGCCAGTGACGCGGCGCATGCGCGGGCCGAGATTACCGAGACCGCCGATAGTATCACCATCGACACGGGCCCGGCTCGTTTCACGTTCAGCCGTAGAGCCTTCGGCCTACCGTCCCAGGCGTGGGCCGATCTCAACGGTGATGGAGCGTGGGACACTCAGGTCGTTGATGGCGGGAGCAGCTTCGTCTGTGAGGTTGAGCATGACCCTCCCGGCGAGCCCGAGGAGGAGAACTGGCTGCGTGGTGCCTCAGGCTCCGAGCGCGAGCGGTTCGAGGCAGCTCCGGCCGGCGATTACCTCGTGGAGATCGAGAGTGCCAACGATCTCCACGCCGTTGTTAAACTCAGCGGCTGGCTCGTGAACGCGGAGGGACGTCGCCTGATTCAGTACACCATTCGCGCGCATGCCTACGCGGGTCATCCTGAGTTGCGCGTCCTCCACACGTTCGTCTATGCGGGCAAGCCCAAGCACGACTTCATCCGTACCATGTCGCTGCGCTTCCCGTTGCAGACATCGGGAGAGATGACATGGGGCCTCGGAGGAGAGACGGCCCACTCCGGCGTCCTCCACGCCGGTCAGGAGATCGTGTTGCACGAGACCGGCCCGAAGAAAATCTATCACCTTGCGCCCTACACGCTCGACAAGTCGGTTCGCTACTCGGTGGCGGATAGCGGGCGAGAGATCGCCTCGGGCAAGCAAGCCTCCGGTTGGGCGCGGCTTGCGGGCCAGAGGGCATCGATGCACGTCGCCATGCGCAACTTCTGGCAGATGCACCCCAAGGAGCTTGTGATCGACAGGGGTGGGATTGCCGTTGGCCTCTGGCCGGAGCGCGGCGATCAGGTGCTCGACCTGCGCCGCCGCTATGATGAGGTCGAGAACGTCTACCATTACGACCTGAGCCTCTGGCCATACGGGGGTGAGGGGCTTGGCCTGTCTCACGAGATAATACTCCGGTTCGGTCCGTCGAGCGAGGACGTCGGCGAGGGCCTGGTAGCGGGGCTTAACGCGCCGCTGCTGCTGGAGTGCTCACCCAAATGGTACGCCGACTCCGGCGCATTCGGGCCCTTTGCCATCGCCGATCCCGAGGGCTATCCATTCCTCGAGGGCGTTCAGAATGTCGGGCTGGAGTGGATCCGCCGGAATCAGCGTGTCTTCCACTGGGATGGCATGATCGACTACGGGGACACGCTCTTCCATGGCTACGAGACGCCTTCGCACTACGGCTACGTGGGCGAGAAGGCCTGGTGCAGCCGGGGGTACGTCGGTTGGCTGTGCAATGACGGTACGCTCACCCACTCGCTTTTCCTCCAATACGTCCGCACGGGCGACTACGAGGCCTTCCGCACGGCCGAGGCCATGGCTCGACACGTCATGGACGTCGACACCTGCCACTACTGTGAGGAGGAGCCGATCTACGTTGGGGGCGGCCATCGGCACGACCAGCAGCACTGGGGTAACGGTGTTCGCGGCTACGGCACCGCCACTCACGGCGCGATAGACTACTACCTCTTGACCGGGGACGAGCGCGCGTTGGAGGTCGCCGGCGAATACGCTCGGTTCCATGTTTCCGGCGCTCCGGTTGAGAACGAGGACCGGATCGGCGGGCTCATTCGCTACTGGGAGATCACTGGCGACAGCCAATGGAAGGAACTGGCAGACCAGATCCTGGTCGCCGAACTGAACGTCGCGGATGACGCAGGGTGGCGCTTCGTCACAAAGCAGCACTTCCGCTTCGTATCCAACACCAGCGTCAGTTTGCTCTACTACCTGACCTCCGTCCCGCCGGAGGAGGCCGCTCCGCTGCGCGATGCCATTGTGCGGAGCATGGACTTCCGGGAGCCGGTTTTCATGAGCGCGTGGGATGACGCGGGCTATCTGACGATCATCCTGTCGTCGCTGGCCTACCAGGAGACCGGCGACACGCGCTACGCCGACATGACGGCTGCTCTCGTCCAGCGCGCGACGAGTTTCCCCCGCAACTTCGAGGTCCCGAAAGACTACCTGGCACACCTTCGCGGCCTGAATTACGAGCAAATGGTCGCCACTGCCCGCCGATGGAACGTGAACAACATCTACTCCATGAACATCCACCAGCTCTGCAGCCTGCCCTACGCCATCGCCGCCTTCCAGGCGGCAGGGATGGATGAGGCAGCCGTCTGGGGCGTCGAGCGCCACAACCGAGCCGTCGAGGCTTTCGAGGAGGTCATCGATCCCTCGTCAATGGGCCAGGAGATTGGCTTCGCCTACACGGCCACTCTCGAGCATGGCGCGCCGAGCGACGTCGCGGGCGGGTTCTCGCACCTCGTGCTATACGAGGACGGCAAGCCACTCGGCCCAGCCCATGCGGCTCACAAGGACATCCGCGAGCACGGCGAGGGGCGCTACAGCCATTGGGGCGCTCGGCGGCTCTGGTTCTCCGCCTCGGATAACTCCGACCCTCGCACCAACGGCCGTGAGTACAAGGTCGTACATCCGGGAAGAACCCAAACGAGGCCCTAGGGATGCCCTCGGGGCCTGTGTCAGTCACCATCGGCCGCCAGTACGCTCCATTGCATCAGGGGGCTGCACTTCGTATGTCGTCCGCTCTTCCCGGGTGGATCGGTCGCGCCACGTTCCTCGGCCCTCTATTATGCGTCACAGCAACACCAGTGGCAAGGTCTCCTGCCACCCGGGTATGCGTGTTTCGCGAATAGAAGCCAAATAAGCGCCGCCGCGCCGCCGGGCGCAGGATAGCCAGGTTTACCCGTATCTGCTGCGGGGTCTGGAGATCGCACACCCCAACCAGGTGTGGGGCATTGACATCACCTACCTTCGCCTGCAGGGCGGGT
>JALGTI010000117.1 GCA_029821455.1 Candidatus Zipacnadia bacterium
CTCAGCTTGTCCCACGGGCTCCAGCTTAGCGAAAGCTGCATGGTGTCCGAGGTTGACTTATCGGTGCTAGCCAGGGATGTAGAGCGGTTATTGCCGAGGTTACCAGTCAGCGAAAGTTTGCTACTGGGAGAGTAGCTGAAGCCGATCTGGCCACGCTTGGTGTCGCTGCCGAGCCGTTCCACCTCGTCATCTGGACCGAGGCGTATGTACTGCTGGGAGGTGTCAATCAGGGAGCCGTCCAGCCTCAGCTTTGACCCTGGCGCCCAATTAAAGCGCAGGCTGTTGGTCGTGTAGTCACTGTCACCACGGCCGCCACCACTATTGGACATACTCTGCCGTGACAGAAACAGCGTCGGCCAACCCTCGAAATCGAGGTTGAGACTCAGGTCGGTATTGAGGGTGTCTATGTCCAGGGCCAGCCCATCATCAGCCTGATAGGGGGAATACATTCCGCCGTCATAGCCCCCATATCCGCTGTAACCGAATGACTGCCCCTGCGCGCTTTTCTTCTTGGAGTAGTTGTGCGCCAGAGAGATGTTGTCGTTGATACGCCAGTCGAAACGGTTGGTTATCCCGCGTTCGTTGCGGAAGAAACCCACGGTGTTGATGTAACTGAAAGTCGGGTCCACATCGCGCCAGCCGGTAGTGATTGCATAGTTGCTGCCGCTGTAGTGCAACTGGGCGTTGAGGGCGTCGCCTGCCTCACCGCTCAGACCGCCTGCGGAGCGTGCCCAGTCAGTACGCAGAGACAATCGGTCGCTGATATTGTAGGTCAGGTCCAGGCCCAGCACATCCTGGTCCCCAGCCTGGAGTTGGGTTTGCAGTTCGTAGTAATACTGGATGCGCACCAGGGCCGTCGGCGGGACGGCTCGGCGGAAGATGATACGGCCGATGTCGCGGTAGGCGTCGTAGTCCACGCCCTCAAGCTGCTCCACGCCATCCACCAGGACTACGAGAGCCCGCTCGATGGTCTGCGACTTGCCATGGTACACCACCGTAGCGCCGTTGGCGATAATGGGGCGGAAGTTTGTGTCAAAGGGGCCCGTGGTGCCAGAACCGTTGTAGATATCCGCCTGATAGCCCACCGTGTCGGTGGCTCCGGCGCCGGCGCGCTGCTGCGCGACGAGGCTGACACCCACCAGCATCTTCTTGCCGGCAAGCGGCATCTCAGCCCGCACACCGTACAGGTCGCCAGGACTTTGAAAGTAGCCGGATGACTCGTAGCTAACAGTGATGACAGATGTGGAGGGAATGATGCGGGGCGGGGCATCAACTGGCTCGAACCAGAGCTGGCCGGTTTCATAGTCGAGCCGATAGTCCTCGCCGAAGCGCATCAACTCCTCGTCAACCTTCACGCGCTCGGAGCCATCAATTACGGGAGTATAGCGCAGAAAGAAGGGGCCTGAGGTGTCGTTGCCCGGTATTGTCTCGACCCTGGTGAAACCCTTCTCCTGAGAGTAGAAGGCGCGCGCCAGGCCGCCACCAGGGAGCTGTTGGTCCAACTGCCAGCCTGCGAGGCTCTTGGAGAAGCTGGCAAACTCATTGCCCATCAGGTTGATGTTTATGTCGCCATAGTACAGCGCCGTGTCATGGCCGACATAGCCAACTACCCAGCGTGAATAGTTACGCCCAAAGCCGCTGGCCGACAGGTCGGCCTGGAAGCCGAACTCCCGCCAGATTGGCCCCTCCAGATGTAGGCTGCTCTGGTGGACCACAGTGTCAGTGTCCCAGCGCTGACTGGTGAAGCTCGATTCAGAGCCCTCCACACTGTTCTCCTGGAAGGTGAGGTGGTCGCTGCCGGAGACCTCAACGCCCTGAAACAACTCCAGGCGCTCAAGGAGGTCGCCTACCTCGTCCAAGATGCTCGCCGACGCCGGCGGGGTAACCAGCAGGCACAGGCAGACTGCAAGCAGCAAGCTCCTTGCAAGCCAGACGGCACGCGCTAGCTCGCGTTGCAACATTAGAGTATGCTCTCACCTACGGATACTCGTCTGACTTTACCGGCAGGAGAAATGTTCCCTCCCGGCGGGGTCGGGCGCGGAATGCATTGGTCAAGCGAGTTCGCCCTACGGTTGTGCCTTGTGAACCCGCAGCACCACAGTCTGACCGGGGGATAGATCAAGCCGGGCCTCAGTAACGCCCTCGTCCATCCGCTGACCTGCCCGGAAGATGTCAACCGGCGTATCGAACAGCAGGCATGGCGGCGACTGCAAGGCCTGAATGACCATCAACTCGCCCCGCCGGACCATGTAGCAGGGCCGGTCGGTGGGAAGCCAGCAGCCTGCCGCCAGGGCCAGAGAGCGCAGAAGTCCCGGCGGCAAGCCCGGTACCGTGCTGTGTACCGAGGTGAAATCCTCCCCATGAACGGCCGACATTCCGCCCCAACTCGTGCCCTGGATGGTGCCAAGAATGTCACAACCCGCCCCCGTCGCCATCAGCAGCGGGACCAATTCGCCTTCCAGTCCGAACTCCAGGCTGCCGGAGATATTGGGCGAGAAGAGCGGGTGGCCGCCGGACATCACAATGCGCGCCGGCAGGCGCTTGCTGCTGAGCACGCTCAGGGTCAAGCCGGTCAGTTCCTTCATATTCTGCCCGGTGAGCGCCTCATCAATGCCGCCGGGTGCATAGAGCCACAGGCAGAGCTGCCCGTCGCGCATCGCATAGTGCCGCACCGCCATCCGTTGCTTGTGGTCCAGAACAAACGCATCCGGGAAGATATAAAACTTGTAGGGCGGCAGTTCGCCAGCCACCAGGTCGGCAAGGCTGACCACGTCAAACGGCGCTCCGATTTCGTCGAGCAGTCGCGCTTGATCGCATAGCAAGCCCTGAGCGAGGTTAGTGTCAGAGGCCAGATAGCAGGCGCTAACATCATCCAGCACCAACGCAATCTCGGCTGGCTGCCTGGGAGCCCGAGCAACATCGTCGGCCAGCTTCACAAGCTCAGCGATCGCCTGATCATCGCCATCCGGCGACAGATTCATCAGCAGCGCGCCTTCGGCGACTAACAGACGTTGGGCAAGGCCGAGCTGCTCAGGGACATCCGAGCTAACCGGCAACCACAGTCGTTCCCGAGAGCGAACTGTGTCGGTAGCAGTAGTTGCCAGCGGCATCTGCCCACGATTCGCCACCGACGGGCCTGTCAGGAAGTCCAGCTCGTCAGTCTCCAAGAGACGGAACAGCGCGAGGTGGCCGGAGTTCTGGATGGCAGCCGGCTGGTGATAAGCAGCCAGCAGGTGGCCATAAGCCGCGCCAATCAGCTTGTCAGGGCCGGCTGCCTGACGCGCTGCCTTCGCCATGTAACTCAACATCTGCGCCGTCAGGCCGGCCTGGAAGACCTGGTGGTCGGAGACCTGGCGCGTGATTGCCGGGTCCCAGATGGCAAAGCGCCGGCCGAGGGCGCGTTCCGCTACAATCGGGACCTGCACCTGAGCCCAGTTACGGATCCAGTCGGTCTCCTGCAACGCCTCAGGAGTGTCGTACGGCACGCGCGGCTGGCCCCACGCTGAGCGTAATTCGGCCAGGTTACCGTAGTAAGACTGCAGAGCCTTGCGAAAGGCCACCGCTCCAGGGGGTGAGTAATCCGAATACAACCCCTGCCCGGTCCCCCAGCACACCCAGTCCCCGCGCTCGCCGGCGGCAAGCTGGTAACCGACAACGTAGTTGGCATAAGGCGCCGAGGTGATGTGTTCAATGAAGGTGACAAGCGCAACGCTGCCCTGCTTCCACCACAGCTCTGAGGCCCACGAGGCGGTTGTTGCTTTGCGGCCAATAATCCCCGCTCTGTTGACGGTAGAAAGTCGGCCATTCGCATCGGCGAATACGGCAAGCTCGCCCGGATGGGCAGCATCCCACCAGGGAGGTGATTCTATGAACACACGCAACAGCAGCCTCGCATCCGGGGCCGCAGCGATGGTCGCTGCGATACGCTCATCCAGGGCGCTGAAGTCGAACCTACCGCCGGACAGCCACACATCTGGCGACACCCCATAGGGGTCCCAGGAGCAGGTGGTGTCCAGCATCAGCAGCCGGCAGCCCGTCTCGTTCAGGCGCGCTAGCAAACGCCGGTCAACGGCAGAGGGCCGGGCAATCAGCGCCGGAATGACTTCATCGCTCAGTCGCAGATGCGGCTGGGAAGGGAGCCCGGCAACCCGGAGACTGGCAGGTTCCTGCACGGCGCCAGTCACTTGTACCTTCTGAGACAGGTTAACGCCCTCCGCTGGCACGAGGGAGCAGTTGATGCCCTCCAAAGTGGCCTCGTACTCCCCCAGGGCAGCCAGAGCAGGTAGGGAGATTGCTGCCTTGGCCGTGACCGTCTGACCTGGCTGCCACTGGGCCGGCGGGACTTCGAAGGTCAGCGGCTTGAGGGCGAGAGTGCTGCCTGCGAGGCTAAGACGCAGCCGGATACGAGCAAGAGGGGCAGAACCGGCCGCCTGCGCAGTGCATCGCATGGTGAGCACATCGCCGGCGGCAACCTGTGCTGATGTGTCAAAGGTCTGTAACATCACTTCAGGCGGCGCTGGCCAGTGGGCGTGAATCTCGTCAAAGTAAAGAGTAGAAGCCTGTCCTGGCACTGTGTTAGCAAGGCAGAGTTGGATGCGCGTTAGGGGAAAGTCAAGCTGGCCATTCTCATCGAAACTGCCAGGAGCAAGTGCTAGCTCTTGCAGGTTGAAGACAAGCTCTCGCCAGCCGCGTCGGTCGCCTAGAGGGATAAGTGAAGAGCGATAGCGCGAGCCATCAGTCTCGACCGCACTCAGCGCCAGGCCCACCTGGTGGCCTTCGGGGTTCTTCACCCACAGGGAAATCGCCTGGCAGTGAGAATCAATGCAAAAGGCTGAACACAGCATTGGCGGGGCCTGCTTCGGAATGGCACGCCATTTCAGCGAAGCCCCTTTGATCCTCGCGCCCGGCTCGGTCTGGACACTGAAGCTGTCATACAGTTGGCCCACAGCAAACGGCTGGCGGCCAGCAGTGAAATCAAGCGTGGTATCGCAGTCACTGAGGAGCGTGGCTTGCCAATCGGCCGGCACGGTGACATCAGGTTGGGCAGCCACCTGCAGCAGAGCAGTCAACACCAGAGTAATAGCCAACGCGATGTATAACAATGCGCGAATTCTTCGAGACAAGGCACTCCCCCAGGTAGAGGTACTAACCTACCCCCTGGCCCCCTCCCTGCTCGCCCTGAGCCTGCCAAAGGGAAGGGAGGGGGAACACCGGAACGGCCGCAGGCGAGACGCCTGCGCTACCAACCTTCTTGGGTAGGGTAAGCTTCCAGCTTGCCCGTAGGCTGCACAGGCCAGACGCCTGCGCTACCAACCTTCTTGGGTACGGTAAGCTTGTCCTTCGACTGGCTCAGGACGGTGAGCTTGCCGAACCGCCGAACCCACAGCTTGCCCTGAGTCTCCGCAAGCTGGAAGCTTGCGCTACGGAGACTGTAAGCTGGATGCCTGCGCCACGCGACAATGTTCTCGAGGGCCTAGTCGGTAAGCTGGGTGCTGCGGTCCCAGGAGCATATGTCAGCATCCGGCCCCTCGCCGCCCTCGCACATATCCGCACCATTGCTCCACAGGTCATAGCAGCCAGGGGGATCACCGTTGCCAGGCGCAACATAATGAAAGGCGCGGCCCCAGCCATCAAGTATGCTCTCTTCGTCGTTCAGATACGGCCCACGCCAGTTGGGAGGAACAGGCTTGTCAGTTGGCAGCTCAAGCAGCGCGGTCAGGCCCTGGCTGGTACTAGGGAATATGCCGCTATTGTCAATGGCGTAATCCCGTAGCGCTTTCTCAATCTCGTGCATGCGTAGGATTGTGGTGGTGCGTCGGTCGGCAGCAGTGCGGCTGACAACGCCGTGCATAAACAGCAAGGAAAGCACCACCAGCACCAGGATTACCGCCAAGAGTTCGGTCGCGGAAAAGCCGCAATGTGGCGCGTACTTCATTGCCCCTCCAGTGCTGCGATGTCTGGTTTGAGGTGGCGCAATGACTATGACGGGCCTATTATACCGCCGGTGTGAGTGGCTGGCAAGTGAGGGGATGGCACTAGGCCCGCTGTCACCATCTCTACGCAGGATAGCTGGCCCCAGATGGCGAAATGGCTCTGGTAGGAGTATCTTGCAGAAGGAGGAGAGTTCAGTGAGATTAGCAATTTCAGTAGTTGTTCTGGCACTTGTTTTGGCAAGCGGCGTACTTGCCGGCGGGGACGGCATCCTGGTTGTCCCCGATGAGGAGGGAAACTTTGAATACGTTGATGATTTCAGTACCCCCAAGTTTCTGCTCGACGCCTTTGTGCGCAATCTCGGAGCTGACCAATGGCAAAGCGGGTCTATCACTAACTGTGGCCCCAACAGGAGGCGTACGCTGACCTACCGGTTCCACGGGGAGCGATTGATAAGCACCGTTGAGGTCGAGGTGCAGCAGACTGCCAACGCTGGCAATCTCGGCGGCCGCAATATGCTGTACCTGTCTCTCAACGGCCTGGACTGGAGGCTGGTGGCAAACAGCAGGGAGCAGGAGGCCGACCACAACGGCTGGCAGCGTGAACCCCTAACGCTAACGCCGGAGCAAGCTGCGGACTTCATCGGCCACACAGAGGTCTGGGTTCGCGTGGTGCTCGACAACTACTGCGGCCTGAAGACCAGCACCTCCAATATCGTCAGCCAGTTTCGAGTGAAGCTCAGCCTCGGCGAGTCCCCGCCTCTCGGCACTGACGTGCAGGCAAGCAAGCGCGCCGCGTGGGGCGAGCTCCGACGCAGGGCGGGCTGGCGCAGCATCACGCTCGACTGGGCCGACCCGCCGGATCAAAGAGCGCCACATTACTACGAAGATTCTGACGGTTGGCTGCAGCAGCCGGGCGCTAATCCCAACCTAATGACGGATGAAGCCGACGGCTTTCCGGTTCGGTGCACCTATACGAGCACGAAGCGTTCGCCGCTCTCTCTGGCCACGTTCGTCAAGACCCCTCGCACCAGGGGGCCACTGATGGCGAGGATTACCGTCCGCGCCAGTCAGGATTCGTCGCGCAAGATGAATGTGCTGTGGGATGGCGCGCTACTGCAGACCTTTGATGTAGCCAGCTACTTCGATACTGACAAAGTTTTCTTTGTGGAAGTACCCGGGCCCCACAGCGCCGGTGCTCACGAGCTACGCATCGCTGGAGGCGACTCTGGTTCAGTCCTCGTCAGACAGATTACTATGGCCGGTCCGAGCCGGCTGACCTGGGCAGAGAAGCCGAAGCTACCGGAGAACGGCTCACTGGAAGTGCTCAGCGCCTACTATATGCCAGACCCGGAACCAGCGGCTGACTCCCAGGCTGTCGAAGGCCGTCATAAGACACGGGAAGCAGGTCTAATCTTCGCGGGCCTGCAGCGGATGTACAAGGAACACGCCGACTTCGGTGCGGTACGTGTCGTGGTACGAAACAATGGCAAAGTACCCGTTCGCATCGCTAATACGTTAACTTTTAACGGCAAACCGGTGGAAGAAAGCTATGTTGACTTCGTTACCAGCGATTGGGATGCACGGGGCGTAGTGTGGTATCGTGTGCGTCCTCGCCTGCTTGAGCCAGGCCAGTGCGGGCAGGTCTACATTCGTTTCCGCCGCCGACCCGCCGGGCATCATGCTTCAGTGACCATCAATCTTGAGAACGGCAAACCCGTCAAGGTGCGAATCTCGTACGAGAAACCCGCTATGATGATTGATTATGTGAGCACCGGCAAGGCGATGGATACCTTATACGTTTATGTGCGCCGCTCTGGGGACACGGAGGCTGGCAACGTCACCGAGTTAGCCCTCGACGGCAAGATCGTACGGGACGCTGAAATCTATGGCGCCGACTTTCCCGGCGGTATTGCCCTGGTTGTGGCGAGGCTGCCCCGCGCGCTCACGCCCTCAGAATACCACGTAGTTGGTGTCAGGACTGATTCCCAGATCACAACGGCTGCACAATTCCGCGTGCTATCCTGGATGTTTCCACGAAGCTCCATCCAGGTCCGACCGGAGCTGTGCAAGGAAACGCACATGAACCTGACAATGTGGGTTGAACAGGCCCTTGAGACCTGTGAGGAGCACGATATCTACACGACCACCACGAAAGTCTTTGATTTGCACCCACGTGTGGCCTACGTGATGGGACCCGACGAGCCGGACGCCCACGACAATCGTGGAGGTGGATATGCCAGGGGATTGGGCTATCACGCCCGTATGCTGGCCGACTCAGGCTGGCAGGAGTTGATCGAACATCAAGCACCTGGAGTGCCCACCTGGATTATTATGAATGGCACGACCCGGCCGCTAAACTGGGGAGTGTACGGACAGTTCGCCGACATCAGTTGCTTCGATCCCTACCCAGTTAACTTCTACGCCGCTGACCACGCCTACGTACGCGAAAGTCTGGATTACGCGCGGCA
>JALGTI010000118.1 GCA_029821455.1 Candidatus Zipacnadia bacterium
GTCTCAGGTAGTGCAAGTAGGGCTGCCCTAACCACCGGTTGGAGGCGACTTGGCTAATCTCGGCGCTTTTCGACTGCTCCACGCGCTTTCAGTGGGTGTTGTGGCAAAAGCTCTCACCCGCACCCGCCAAGCGCCTCAACCGGAACGTTGGGCGCAATTCACGTTCGACAAGGAGGAAAATGTTTCAATGTTGAAGACGCTGAGAAATTTCATCGTGTCTATGTGTATATCCGGTTTTGCGATTACACTGCTATTGTTTGTACTCAGTACCCAGGCACAAGGAGATGATAGTTCAGGAAAGGCTGGCCTAAACCCTGTAATGCCACAAGTGGTCACGCCAACGATTCTACTTGTACACCCCAACCAAGCACCCAACAACCTGGATACAACTATCGTCATCACCGGAACAGACTTTCAGGCTGAATTGACGGGCACATTGGTACTTACTGGGCCGAGTGTCTCTCTGAATGATTTCGCGCTGCTTATTGTCGGTTGGGTCAATAGTACCACACTGACTGCTACTGTTCCTTGGGGGCTTGACCCAGACACATACACTTTGACCGTAGCCAACCCTGACGGCGGCATCGGCTCGCTGGCGAGCGCCTTTACTGTAAAGCAAGCCATCGGCGTGTGGACTACGGGCGGTCCCTACGGCGGACGGATCCCCGACATCGCTGCCAGCCCGCATCACAGTGGCACGGCCTACGCCGTCGCCGCCAACGTCGGTCTCTTCCGCACGGTTGATGGCGGCGACTGGTGGGACCTGGTCGCCGACCTTCCAGGGATCATAGAATTCGGAGGCGTGACGTACGGCCCGCCGCCCACGTCCACCCTTTACGTCTGGTCCCATCAAGGCGGCCTACGCCGCAGTCCGGACGATGGGCAGCAGTGGGAAATCATCCTGGATGAAGGCGTGCGCGATCTGGCATTTACCCAGGATGGAAGAACGTTGTGGGTCTCCACTGGCGCCGATGTCCATCGCTCCGCAGATGGGGGACAGACCTGGGTCTCACGGCTAGGCAATTTACCCAGCAGCGTGTTTATCACGCACATCGCCGTTCATCCTACTGATGAGGATATAGTCTACGCGGCCACCGCCGACAGCCAGATCTACAAGACCACGAACGGGGGCACGGAGTGGGTGCTCCACAGCGACGGTCTGCCTGCGCCTGACCCGAGGCACTGGCCCGAGGTGCTGGCTGTCCATCCCGTCACTCCCTCCATCGTCCTCTTCAGCCGCACACAGGATTTCGTCAACGCCCTCTACCGCAGCACCGACGGCGGTGCGAACTGGCAACCGATTACAGACACGATCAACCTCCAGTTCGTCCAGGATTTGGCCTTCTCCCCCAATGATCCCGCCACCATCTACGTCGGTGCGATGGGAGAGGCCGTCGGCGTGAGCCATGATGCAGGGGCAACGTGGGCGCCGCTGGGGAGTGGCTTTGGTGGTGGCGCCGCCTCGCTGGCCCTCGACCCGGCGACCGGCCTGCCGCGCTACGCCGGGAGCAACGCCCGCGGCACGTATCGCAGCCACGACGGTGGAATCACGTGGGACCAAGCGACGGAGGGGCTTGCCGCGCTCCAAGGTGCCAATCTGGCCGCCCGGCCTGGCGATCCCGGGCGGATCTATGCGGTGGACGGGGATTCCGACAACTATGTCAGCGACAACGCCGGATTTTCCTGGCGGCAGTTGGAGGTGGAGGGCGGGGATTCGATCGCCGTCAGCCCGGCCGATCCCGACCTGATCTATCTCGGCGGCGGCGGGGTTCCGCCGGACTTGTATACCTCTCCGGACAACGGCGACAGTTGGACGCGAACGTTTCTTCCCTTCCCACGCAACGGTAACGTGATGGCGGTGGCCGTCCATCCGGTCACGCCCTCCATCGTCTACGCTGGGGGCATCGATACCGAAGCCGAGACAGTCGACAGTCGCTTCGTCGGGTTCGTCTTCCGTAGCGATGATCACGGCGAAACGTGGAGTGAGCTGAGCATCAGCCAGCAGATCAGCCAGGTGCGCGCGGTGGCGATCAATCCGGTAACGCCGACGACGCTCTACGCGGCCGGCAGCGCGGGATCCTTCGAGTGGGTGCCCGATGGCGCACCGGGGCTGGGCGTCTTTCGCAGCGAGGACGGGGGACTATCCTGGTCGCCAGTGGTGACCGGGCTGGGTCACGTGCAGGTTCCGGCGCTGGCGATCAAGCCCGACGATCCCCAGATCCTTCTGGCTGCGGTCTGGAATGCAGAGGACAAGCCGGCGACGGTCTACAGAAGCACGGACGGCGGCGATAGCTGGATGCCTACGACGCTTCAGGCGAGATGGGGGTATTGGGGCGGCGAGCTCGTATTCGACCCGCTGGCGCCGAACATCGTCTATGCCGGCACCGAGGAGGGGCTCTGGCGCAGCGTTGATGCGGGGGAGACGTGGGAACGGGCGGCCGGCAGCCTGGGGCAGATCGGCATCCGCGGCGTCACGGCAGCGTCAGGGATCCAGCGCACTATTCTCTATGTCAGTATTGTAGGTGAGCTGAATACAGCCGCCGTGCGTGCGGATGTCTGGGTAGAGGAAGAGCCGCTTCTCAGCGGTGTTTACCAGTACACGGTACTCCACCTGCCGTTGACGGAGACGGTCTATATTCCCCTGATTATGAAGGAGCGATGATCTTCTATTTACTCGAGAGTGGATAGTCAATCGTGGGGTGAAGAGAACCTTGTTCGATAAGATGCGCGAGCCCGTTAGTGTTAGCAGCCAGGCCTGGCAAAATGCTACGCCGAGCGGCTCATTCGCACCATCAAAGAGGAGGAAGTTGACCTGTCGGACTGTGAGGATTATAATGATGCCAGGATTCATCTTGCCCAATTCCTGAACGACGTCTACATGCACAAGCGCGTCCACTCCTCGTTGGGCTATCTCACGCCAGCCGAGTTCCAGCCGAGTTCGAGGAACGTTGGCGGCGCAAGCGTGAACAACCTCCCAGTGTTCACTAAAATCGGCTCCAAAAGTGTCCAGTTTTATGGGGTCAGCGCAATCCGCTGAAGAAGCAGAAAATGCCGCTCAAGGGCAATATGTAGAAGCACAATTGAGCCAAGGCGGTGTACTGACTCTAATAGCCGTTGACCATTTTGACGCTTACGCAGACAACCCAGGTCACGTTGTTGTAGAGTGGTCTCGTGTAGAATACTGAAGCCGCCCAACACTGGTTGCAGCCGACGCCGCCCCTTGCGGCTTTAACAACGTAGTTTTGCTGGCGAAGGTGTCAGTTTTTCAGGCGTGCCTCGCCAGCAACGGCGGGGCGGCGCGGCTGAACCCAACCGTTGGGCGGCCTGGGAGCATCTGGCACAATCTCAGGTCAGGCGAAGCCAGGGGCAAAATGTAAAACGAATAAGGAGGCTACAATGGAGAACCTAACCAAGTTCAAGTTGAACCGAAGGCGATGGGCAGCGCAGTTGGCGCTCACCACAGGACTGGCCCTGTTGTTCCTCGCGGCCTTGCTGTGGGGATTGCAGGACGTGACCCCAGCGTGCGCCGATCCCGGCACGCGCTACGTGGACGGTGCTATCGGCAGCGATGACACCGATTGCAGCGATCCCGCCGCCCCCTGCGCTACCATCGGCTACGCGCTCACTCAGGCAGGGAACGGCGACGAAATCCTTGTCGCGGCAGGGACATACACCGAGACCCTTGATGTCTTTGGCAATCCCCTCACCTTGCGCGGCGGATACACCATCAGCGGCACGGCCTGGCTGCCCCGTGGAGAAACGATCATCGACGCTAACGGCGCGGATCGCCCTGTGATCGATATCTCCCCGGACAACAACGTGACGATAGAGGGATTCACCGTTCAAGGTGCGAACCACACCTTTGGTGAGGGAGGCGGCTTTTACATCAACGGCGCGACCGTGGTCATAAGCAACACCGTGATCCGCAATAACTCAACGGTTGGACCAGGCAGCGGCGTTTGGATTGAGAACTCGGTCGGTGCTGAGAACATGCAAGTCTCCCTGATTAACAGCACTGTTATCAGCAACGACTCTACCAACGGCTCTGCTGGGCTTATGGCCAGCGCCGGGGATCCATTCCAAGTGAGTATAGAGAACACGGTCTTTGCCGGAAATACTGGCTTTGACGTTCTAAACTTGGACCAAACCTTCGAGATAGTTGGCGGTCAGGTGAGCAGCAACACGGTGACAGGGCATTGTGCCATTGGGATTGGCGGCTCCGGCTCCAGCGTAATCAGTGGCACAGAGATCATGAGCAACACGTCCCAGGCGATGATTATCTGGGGGCCCGACAACGTGGTTTCGGCCCACAACCTGACCATTCAGGACAATGCCGGGGGAGTGTCGAATAATGGAATCCTCACCCTTACCAATTCAATCGTTGAGAACAACATCGGTGATGATGCGAGCGTGATCTTCTCTGAGAACTTCTCGGAGACAAATCGCCTGGTGCTGGACAACTGCACCATCCGTGACAACAGCACACCGGGCATTGTGAGCATTTCGACCGGCTACGCCGCGTTGCGCAATACGAGGATCATAAATAACGACAGCGTTCACAGTATCGTCAACGTTGGGGGAGGGGGCACCACGCCAACGGTCGAAATGGTCAACGTTCTCCTGGCCGATAACGAGACTCAAGGACAAAACATCGTATTCCAATCCACTGGCTCCGCGACGCTGATGAACGTCACAGTGGCTGGCAACAACACCAACGGCAACCAAGTCCTATTCACGCACGATGCAATGACTGTGACCAATATCATCCTGTGGGGAAACACCACCGGCGGCGAAGACATGCTCGGCGGCCCGGGTACGCTCTCGGTGAGCTATTCGGACATTGAGGGCGGCTGGACGGGCACCGGTAATCTGGACGCCGATCCATTGTTCGTGGACCCGGCCAACGGCGACTACCGCCTGGGGGTGGGCTCCCCTTGCATTGACAAAGGCACGTCGGCTGGCGCGCCAGCCGTGGACATTGAGGGCACGCTCCGTGACGCCGCACCGGATATGGGCGCGTACGAGTGGACGGGGTTCCGCATCTTCCTGCCGTTGACACTCAGGAATGTTGGGCCGTAGAGCAGCAAGTGTAAATCAAGACTGCCCCTGGTTTCGCCAATCGTTGCTCTACACCGTTACACGAGCAGTCGAGTTCAAAGACAGAGGCCGCCCAACCACGTGTTGGAGGCGACTTGGCTAATCGGCGCGCTTTGCGAGTTTTTCACCCGCATTGGGGTTGTTTGCTTGGCGAAGGTGGTCGCACCGCACCCGCCAAGCGCCTCAACACAACCGTTAGGCAGATACCGGGGCGGCAGGTGAAGAAGAGGGAGTTGGATTTGAGCAGCCCAAGGGAAGTGGCTTCCAAAATTGACGCGGAGATCCGTGCCTTGCCGGTTCAGAACACGCCGGGCACGCGGGCTATTCGCCGCAAGTACTCACGGCAGCTGAGGGAGGCGGGCCCGGAATATGTTCTGGCAGTGGCGAGGGAACTCCTTGAGAGGTACGGCCATCGGTCGGTTGCCTATGAGCTGATCCGCCACCATGGGGGGGCATTCGAGAGGGTGGGAGAGGCGGAGTTGGAGGCCCTGGGTGAGGGGATCAACAGCTGGTGGTCTGTGGATTCCTTTGCGCGCACGTTGGCGGGACCGGCGTGGCTGAGGGGGCAGGTGACGGATGGGTTGATTCACCGGTGGGCTGGTTCAGAGGATGTGTGGTGGCGGCGGGCGGCGTTGGTGAGCACGGTGGCGCTGAACGTACGGTCTCACGGGGGGTATGGGGACGCAAGTCGCACGCTTGCGGTGTGTCGGCTGCTAGTGGCTGATCGTGAGGATATGGTAGTCAAGGCTCTGTCATGGGCTTTGCGGGAGTTGGTTGTGCATGATCCAGATGCCGTGCGGGCGTTTCTTGAGGAGAATGAGGGTGTGCTTGCGGCGCGGGTGAAGCGCGAGGTGAGGAACAAGCTTAGGACGGGGCTGAAGAATCCGAAACGGGAGAGGGGGTGACGCGCCGGGAGGGTATCCGCCTAACCGGCGGCTTCACCCGACCGCGCTATCGGGGCGGCCAGCGAGGTTGGTTGGGCCTGCCACGGGGTTCTTGAGCGAGGGTCTCTCGCGTGAGCCGCGCGGCGGGTGAGCCGCAGGTCGTTGGGCGGCGCAGCGCCGTATTGTGAACCGAATTGCAGACAATGGAACAATAGGGTATACTGATAGTGAGCAACGAGTATGGTTTCAAATTGACCGAGAGAGGTGGTGAGCGATGGAAGGCACAATGACAGCCATAGAAATGACAGGGACAATTGATGAGCATCGTCAGCTTCAGCTTGACGGAACACTTCCAATTTCCGGCCCCGTGCGGGTGCGCATCCTAGTCTTGTATCCTCTCAGTGAGGAATGGGACGAGATGGAGTGGTTACAGGCAGCGGCCCGCAGTCCAGCCTTCGCTTTTCTGAGCGACCCCGAGGAAGACATCTACACGTTGGCTGACGGGGAGCCTTTCCATGACGAAGTATAAGGTTGTTCTTGTTCCCTTTCCCTTTGATGATCTTTCCAGCAGCAAGGTTCGTCCAGCGGTTTGCCTCACAGAACCCATCGGCCCCCATCGTCACGTGATTCTGGCTTTCATCACCAGTAGGATTTCTGCTGAACCCTTGGCGACCGACATGGTGCTGGAATCCAACGACCCTGATTTTGCCTCCACTGGCTTGCGAGTGTCATCTACACTCCAATTGCATCGTTTGATGACGGCGACGACAGGGCTGATTCGGCGCGAGTTGGGCCAACTGTCTCGGAGGATGCAGGCAGAGGTCAACGACCGCCTCCGGAAGCTGTTTGACTTGAAGTAGTCTCTAGGCCGCAGCCAGATGACAGGCTGTGGCCCCGTTAGTACGTGGGTGAGGCATCAGACACAGGATAGCGCCGCCCAACAAGTCGCTCAACCCGACCGCCCTGTCGGGGCTCTGATTGTAGCCGGGTTGGGTTGCGGGTGGATTGGGTGATTGCTGGGCACGTCGCATCAGCCGGGCGGCGGCTGAGCTCGGTCGCTAGGCCGTCACACCGGGAAGAAGGCCCGCCATCTCAGCCTCTCTGTTCTCTGGATGTGGTTTGGGGGTGTCCGCCAAGCAGGAACGCCGCAGGAGAGCGAGCAGGTTGGTGAGGCGGGCCGCGTTTCAGAGGTAGGCACGGAAGAGAGGGGTTTCTGTCGAGGGTGCGGACGGTTGTGCTTCTGGCGTGCTGATTGAGGCGGGTCGGCTGCAATGGTGGTCTGTAGGTCGGATGGGGGTCTCCGGCCAGGGCTTCGTAGGCGGGCTTGTCCGTGAGGGCATCAGCGCCGGTCGCAGCGTGGCCCGTAGCCAGGGTCGGTGTTGAGGGGTGGCTTTGCAGTCCAGGGGGCGGCCTAGCAAGTCACTGCAGCCGACCGCCCTATCGGGCGTGGAAATCGCGGCTCGTTCTGGTTTTGTGGGGCGTCTTGTAGTGAGGTAACCTCTGTTCAGCCGGGCGGCGGCTGAGCTCGGTCGCTAGCGCGGCCAAGCACTATCGGGCACAATCTCAAGTCAGGCGAAACCAGGGACAAAAATCAAAGGAGGATATAATGAAGAATCTAACCAAGTTCAAGTTGAACCAAAGGCGGTGGTCGGTGCAGTTGGCGCTCACCACAGGACTGATGCTGCTGTTCCTCGCGGCCTTGCTGGGGGGACTGCAGGGCGTGACCCCAGTCCGTGCTGATCCTGGCACACTCTACGTGGACGGTGCCACCGGCAGCGATGACACGGATTGCAGCGATCCCGCCACCCCCTGCGCCACCATCGGCTACGCGCTCACTCAGGCAGAGAACAGCGATGAAATCCGCGTCGCCGAGGGGACGTACACGGAGACGTTGGATATCGGTATCAGTGTGACGCTGAAGGGTGGTTACATGATGAGCGGCACGCTCTGGTTGCCCCACAGCGGCAAGACGATCATCGACGCTAACGGGGCGGACAGCAGTGTGCTCTCTATCACTCCAGAGCACCACGTGACGATCGAAAGTTTCACGGTACAGGGGGCCAACAACGTGAGTGAGTTTGGGGGTGGTCTTTTTGTCAACGGTGCAACGGTGGTCATCAGCGACACCGTGATCCGCAACAACTCGACGGAAGGCGATGGCGGTGGCATCTGGGTCGAGCAGCAGCCTGGCCCTGCCCGGGTCTCGCTCGTTCGCTCCAAGTTATGGAACAACCAGGCTGGGGTCCACGGTGGGGGATTGGCCGGTAGCGGCCTTATCACCCTGGAAGACGTAGGTAGTGTCCCTCTTGAGTGTTGTTGAGGAATGCGGTATACTTATGGCACTCAACATAATGCCAGGAGGGAAGATAAGATGTCGAGGCTGACTCAAGTAGGTGATTTCTGTCCA
>JALGTI010000119.1 GCA_029821455.1 Candidatus Zipacnadia bacterium
CTCAAGGGTCTGGACAGTAGCGGGTAAGCTTGCAGTGTATCCCCGACTATTCCATCGCAGTCGTGCTTGTATCAACATCAGCTCTGCCGTTATCCACGTCGTCAAAGCATACTTGTCAAACGGCTTCTCCTGTATAGCAGCCACCGTTGCTTGGAGCGATGTCATGCTGCCTGCTTGGCGCTCTACAGCCGGCAGACCTGGATACCGAGTTGCCCGGCCAAGCACTCTAGGTGTTGTCCCGCACGGTCGGGGGCAGCGATGGAATGGTGCGCGAAGCCGAACTTCATCAGCTCCCTCAGGTACTGTTTCACGTTCTTTTCCATCTTCACGACCATACTTGACTCGGAGATGTTCAGCGGCGGGGTGTCGAGCATCTCGCCCTCGCTGATGAGCATACGCCACCCGTTGGTGTCCGCGATGACGTGCGTCATTGTCACCGGACCCGGTTCGTAGGTTACCTCCAACGCCAGCGAGTTCCCCTGGAAACCCCAGTTCTCGCGGGCATCCTTCCGGCCTCGTTTGCCAGAAGGCCATGGGCCTGGTTCTGACCAACTACGGTCCAAGTCTATCAGGATGATGTCGGCCTCGCCAACACCGGTCACATCGTGATTGAGAGTGCAAACATCTTCCGTGTCTTCGTGACACTTGTACGGTGACCCAAGGTGCCTTTGCACACATTTAGCCGGAGCTCATTCAAAGCCTCAGCACACTCACCCGGCATCTCAACGAGGGAAACACGTGGATGCGGGTGCACTTCCGCAGTCGATTCCTCAAGTCCGACCGACGCCTGCTCTTTCGCTCTTTTCCGCAGCCAAGACCGCATCTCTACACCACCTCATGCTGCAAGGCTCCTGCATTGGTGTCCTAGCCACTTTGCCGAAACACAAATCCAGTATACCATATTACAACAATACGGTTGTCGCTGCAACCTGACAAATGGCAGTCCTCGATGGTAGCTTCCTCGAAGATCACCTGCTTGGGGTTGGAGGCGGTCATTGTCAGGGGCACGGACCCCTTGTCGCCAATGATCTGGCATCCGGACTCGAAGGTGGCCGAGGCGTACTCGGCGCGTTCCACCGCGAGGGTAGTACCCCCTGCACAGCGAACGAGAGCCACGTAGTGGGTCTCGGCGTCGGAGCCATCCGGCAGATGCGGCACGAGCTGAGGGGCCACCGGCCAGCACTGAGCGAAGACAGTGTGCGGCTGCAGGGCCCACCCGGTGAGGCCCAGCAGATACTCCAGGTCATAGCGGCCCCAGTTCATCAGAAAGCTGCCACCGTTCAGGTGCTTATTGAGCCGCCATTCGGGGCGCGGGATGTCGGGCGGGGGGCCTGCGGCGAACAGACTGCGCATCCAGATATGGCGCAGGCGGCCAAGAGCACCGGTCGCTACGAAGTCGCTTGCAGCCTTAGCCCTCTCCAGGAAGCGGTAGCGCGAGGAACAGCAGGCGGCCTTCAGGCGGCCACGGGTTGCGATGAGCTGCGCGACTTCCGCCGCGTTTATCGCCACCGGCTTCTCGGTCAGGACGTGCTTGCCCCGGGCGAAGGCGCGCAGCGCCAGTTCCGTGCGCGCGTGCGCCGGAATGGCCAGCACCACGACATCAATGTCAGGGTCCTCGAGCAAGTTGCTTCCAGGCCCTAGACCCTGCAGGCTCCGTGTTGTGCCGCGGTGTCCGGCGCCGGCTCAGGGATCAGGTCGGCGACTGCCGCCAGCTCCATCAGGGAGCTGCTGGCTGCCACTTCTGCGTAACGCGGCCCTATTACGCCGCACCCGATGACTCCGACTCTGACATTGTCCATTCCTGTGCTCCCTTTGCGCAGTCGATGTCTGAACGCTGGTCCGACCAGTCAGGCCTCCGGCGGCTTGAAGGAGCAAATGCCACTCGGACCCTCAGCGTCAGCAAACCGCCAGGTCCCATCTGGTGTGCGCGTCAAACAGTCATTGGCGCGCCCCTTAGTGGCTGTGAATGTGATCGCGCTGCCGTCTACTGCAGCGGCACACGGCGAGCGCTGGCGAACGCCAGTCGCCCTGCTGGCGGAGCTGGGGGAGAAGACGCTTATCTGAACCGAAGCAGTTGCGGCCCTGCCGTCGCTAACAGGGTCCCGTCCGCAGCTTGTACAAGTCCGTGCAGCCAGGCCTGGTCAGTGGATACCAGTACCTCCAGGCGCCCCCGGCCGTAGTCCCACAGCAGGAGCCGGCCGCCGCTGGTCAGGTAGAAGGTGCTTCCCGGCCCGGGCAACAGTGACCCGATGCGGCTGCCATCGCGCTCGAGGGTCGCGTCGAGGTAGTCCACGGTGCCCATGTCCAGGTCATAGCCAAACAGCGTTCCGGCGGGCGTTGAGCCAAACAGGATCCGGTTGTTCGGGCCGCCCAGGTGCAGGAACTCGTAGTGGGTCGCTCCGGCCACCGGCGTGTATTCAGCCACGAAGGCAGATTCACCCGGGTCCCACACCAGTATCTTGGCCTCCGAGGCCAGAGGTGCCAGGTCACTCTCGTCGCGCATAGCCGTCCCGCAGTACACATACTGTGCGTCAGCGGCCAGCGCCCAGGGGGTCTGATCATCCAGGCGCTCAACCTGCACTTCAAGCGTGCCAGGGTCTATGCGCGACAGAGCTCCCCCGCGCAAGCCATAGGCGGACGTTGACGTAACATAAATGAGGCCATCTGGGCCCAGGTATGCCTGGTGAGGGCGGTTCTGGTCCTGGCCTAGCTTACAGCACTGCCAAGGATTACAGCCACGCTCCCGACCGGCGTTCCACGGCTGTGCCGGGTCATAGATGCTAACCCAGGCCCAAGTATAGCTGAACAGCCACAGCCGCCCGTCGTGTGCAAGCATGCACTGCGGCTGACCACCGCCGTCAGATGCCTGCCCCAGCCGCTCGAAATCACCCGGCTCGCCCGAGGTGCGTATGAGCAGTTGCATTCCTCCGGCCGCTAGATAGAACCGGTCATCAGGGCCACGCCAGACACCCATCAGTGCAGTAGCACCCTTGCCTTCGAACTCCGCCCGGCGAGTCCAAGTCTCACCAGACTTGGGGTCCGCCACACGGTACACAGGCTCGTGGTGGTCCAGAAAGACGCAGCGGCCATCCGGGGTACAGGTGAAGTCACACATCTTTTGCGGCCCAATGTCCGCTATCTTGCGCATTCCCTGCTCCCAGTCCAGTTGCACCAGTTCCCCAGCCGGCTTCAGTACGCCGTACACCCGACCTTGGGATGATGCAAGAAAGTGCATATTCCAGTCCAACCCGGTGGCAACTGGAGCAGCCAGTCTTCCCACGTAATCCATGGTGTGGGCATTGAACACTACGAGCTCAGGGCCCGGGACGCAGGTCACGTATAGTAGTCCGTCTCCGCCCACCTCCATGTCGTACAACCACTGCTGTGCAGGCAGATCGTCGGGCCAGACGTCGCGCTTCTCCCCGATTCGAGGGTCGAAGACCACCAGGCGCGCATGCGGAGCCACACCGCAGGCCAGCCGCCCGTCGGGCAACGCGGCTAGCGACCACAAGCGCTCTCCATCAAATGCCGGTCCCAAGTCCGAAAACTCGTCTGCAACCGGATCGTAACACCATATCCGCCCCGATCCGTTAGCCATAGGCCCGCGCCCCACCGTTCCGCCATACAGGCGGTTCCAAACCGGATGCCATACCGCACAGTAGATAATGTCGCCCGGTATGGGCTCTCCGAGATCCTCAATCTCGCTCTTTGCGGGGTCGAAGCGCTTCACGTGCCCATTCCAAAGCGGCAAGTAGATGCAGCCATCTGGTGCCTGCACGAGACTGAACTCGCCGCACCCGCCACCAAGTTCCCACCGCCCAAGCAACTCGGCTGTATCAAGGTCCAACCGCACAAATTCGCCGCCACCTGTGAAGTTGAGCACGAGCTGTCCGGAGAGGGTATCCTCGGTCACAAGCGGAGCGCCCAGTCCGCCACCACGAAAGGGCACGCCAAGGTCAACTGCCTCCCTTGGGATGCGCGTCTGCCTCGGTGTCACTTCACTGCCTCCTTCCAGAATTGCCCGGATCGGCCTTATGGAGCCGGGCTGGCGCCCCGCTGGTGCAGACGAGGACGGTTAGCGCCAGCGCACGGCACCAACAGACTGCCCGCTGGCCGCACTGGTCACTTGCGCAGAACGTACACCACCGCCTCGCCGGGTTCCAAGGCGCAGGTGACCGTTTCCCCGGCGTCCACCAGCTTGCCGCTGTAGAACTCCTGGCCCGCACCCGCGTCGGCCGGCAGCACAATGGCGTACTCGACCGGCGTGCTTCCCCCGTTCATCGCACAGATCAAAGTGGTGCGGCCGTCGCCCAGCACCTGCACCTGCCTGCTGTCCAGCCCGGGGAGGCTGCTCCGTGCGCCACTCAGGAACAGGTCCTCGTAGGTCGCTGCCAGCCGCGATACCTCCGCCACAGCGTACCAGCTACGGCCGTCCATCGGGTTTCGGTTGTAGACCATCACACCACCCGGGCAGTCCAGTGCGGTGAGCAGCACTTCGGCCCTGGTAATCGGTACATTGGGACGAGTCTCCCAGGTATTGTACGGGCGGATGATCGTCCCGCCGGCCAGGGGGATGCCCTGCAGGGCCTCGATGGTGGTGGCAGTCGCCTCCACGGGGCGCCCGTACCCGCACACTGCGAAATCACAGGCCTGCAGCTCTCCCACGTAGCGCCAATCCAGGCCGTAGCGCTCGGGCTGGTCGGGCGTCTGGTAGCCGGAGTAGAGGCTGAAGTGGGTCCCCGGTGACAGGCGGTGGATAGCTTCCTTGAGCTTCGCGCATATCTGCGCCACGCGTCGGGCCATGAAGTCTATCCACTGGGCCGCATACTGCTGCTTGATCACCTGCGCGTCCAGAGTTACATCGGGCGCCAGCCCGGCGTACTCCCGGAAGGCGGCCAGACAGCGCGGGCAGTAACAGGAATGCGCGCCCCCGTCTTTGAGCGGCCCGTACTCGTAGTCGTAGGTTACCACGTGTGGTCGGTTACGCTCGATAAACGAGGCGAGTTGAGCCTCGACTACTGTCCACCTTTCACCAAGCACGAGGGTGGTACACAGATAATGGTCGTCGGGCGTGCCGTTGAGATTCACCAGACGCTCATCCGGATGCTCCTGCAGATATGCGTCCAGGCCCACCCAGTAGAGTTCCTCGAAGTTGAAGCCAACTGCGGTCCGCATGCCGTAGCGGGGCGCATTGTCGCTGAGCCAGCGGGCAAACGAGCCCCCGCATGTGACTTCATTGAAGCCGGCGGCCTGCGCACATTTCAGGACCTCCTCACGCAAGGCCTCTTCGTCCATTGTCCCAAGCCAACCACCGTAGAGCTCAAAGAGCAGCGTCTTCGGCTGCTGCCCGGAGAGCTTGGGCAGCAGTCGCACCTTGAAGCTTTGTGGCGGCTCGCTCACGTTGCCGGCGTTGGCCTCGCTCCAGTAGCGGAACTCGTGCTCGAGGTCCGCAGGCTCTCCCGCCTCATCCCGGTACCGCACAAAGACATTGAACATAGACATGATGTAATGTCGGCCCGCAAGCACCGGCTTGTCGGCGGTCACCTTGACCACTCGCATGTCCTGGCCTGCCACCTCCTGCACGCCAAGCTGGGTGCAGCGGAAGTAGGGCTGGTCAGGAGTGGTTGTTGCGTAGAACCCGCCTGCACCCACTATCTCGAAGTCCGGCGGGGTGGCGACGTATGTGGTCCACGCCTCGAGTGAGCGCCCCTTGACGCCCTCCACCAGGACATTGAAGTGCTGGGCGGGCCCGCGGGCCAGGTAGTAGGCAGGGACCGGGGTGTTCCAAATCCGCGTCTTCTCCCACAGCAGCGTACGGCGCAGCACCACGCCCTGCCCCGGTTCGCCGACGATGGGGCCCAGTTTTGGGTGATCCCCCGTCGTCTTCACCATCGGCCAGGCGACGTCGTCCAGAGCGGCCAGGGTCGCGTCCGTGGTGTCGGCGGGGGCAACCTTCCAAGTCTCGCCAGTGAAGCGGCTACCGGGCGGCTCCACCGCGATGGCAGCGGTGCCCTTCTCCAGCTTTAGCGCAAAGACGTTTGGCCCCTTTTGGAGGGGGGCCACGATGGCCTCATCGTTCGCCTCAGTACCGCGCCCGATCAGCTCGTCATTCAGGTAGAGCTCGTAAGGGCCGTCGCAGGCCAGCCCAACCTGGGCGACCGACGACTTCGCCACGCGCGTCAGCGCGGGGGTCAGATACAGCGGCTTGAGGGTGGCGGCCTCAAACACCGCGTGCTCTACACTGAGCTCACCCTCGTCACGTACCTCGAAGCTCTGTAATACGGCCGCTGGCTTATCGGCCACCTCAACGAAGCCGTAGGTGCGGCTCCGCTCGCTGGGCCGGCTCCACGGGTGTTTTGAGGCAGCCAGGACTTGCGCAATGCCCGAATACAGATACACCCCCACCGGCTGCCCGGCTAGAGGCGACAGCGAGGCCGTCACCTCGTTTCCTCCCAACTGCAACGAAGCAGGTGTCGTCAGTGACACACCCGGCGTCACATCGCCGAAGACAAGGGTCCCCAGTTGAATGGGGTCATGGAAGCCCTTGGCCGAGGGGTTCCACGAGGAGGTCTCCTGGCGCGCCTTGGCAAGCCGACCCAGGCACGCCTGCCACCTGTCGCCTACTCCTGGCGTGCCTCCCAGATCCGCGAAGGGGATGGCCATCTCGACCGTCCACACATCCTCACCGATGTTGCCCCTTGCCTGGGCCCCGGAGTCCCACCCCAGGTCCCGCGTTTCCCACAGGTCGGGCCCGGTGCAGCGCGCGTCGGCGACGGTCCCCTGTGCGTTGACCGTGAAATCATAAACCTGCCTACCCGTGTTGGTGGGGTCCAGCAGAATGACCGCCGAGTCGTCCTCGTAGACCAAGTCATCGCGCTGCGTTTTCTCGGCTACGAATTCATGCCGGCGCTGCTGGGCCACGTTCAGGATCGGCTCATCACTGCTGATGAGCAGATACAGGTTGGCATCATCGTAAACCATCTTCACCGTGGTGTCCGCTTCCGCAACGGCCGGGGAACCCAGGCGGACAAACCCCCCGCAGGCCACGGCGTTCTCCCAGCAGGGATCATCGCCCAGGCCATCCAGGTTGGGTGCAGATGCGGTCCGCGCCACGACCGCCAATGGCCCAGGAGTGAATAGCATGGGGGCCTGGTCAAGGGCGGCTTCATCCAGGTCCGGTCGGGTGCTGATCGCCACCACATCGCAGGCCGTCCTTCCCGCGACCCCGCTGGGCCGCCTGAACTCGACCCCGAAGCTATCCCCGACCTCCTCTGCGGCCACCGGTGCGAACTGCAGCCATTGCCACCTGTTTATCTGCTCTGGTTTGATTGAAGTAACCGGCTGTCGCTTGCCTCCCCCATCAGTAGTCGTAAGCCGAATCTCCTCCTCTTGCGTGCCGGGCCACACACGCAAGTACACCGTCACCGGCCTGCTCGTACGCGGGAAGGGCAGCCCGTCCAGAGTCATCAGACCGTCGCTCTTTGGCGCCTTGCCCCCGGATGCCGCCGGGTCATCCCAGACCCAGCCCCCGGGCAGCACGAACTCTTCCGCCTCGAACGCCCAGGGGCCGACCTCAGCGTCATAGACTTTCCGTCCCTCCTGAGCCGCACCAATAGAGATGGATAGGAGCAGGGCCAGTCCGCACAATAGTGTGGAATACTGCATGTTGCGCACCTCCATAGAGGCTCAAGAGCCGCATGCCTGGCTGGCAGCTACTTGGTTACAGTTTGCATCCATTCAATTATCAAAGAAGCAGCGCCCTTTGAGGGCTGCTCGCTTCCTGCAAAGGGCGCCACCTCACACCTGCATGAGCACCTTGGGCCCAGCGCAGCCGCTGACGTCCGACGCAGCCGCCGGTGTCAACGCTGACTTGCGAGGCTCACCACCCCAGACAATCCGCGCTCCCTGGCATATGCCCGCAGTACCAGTACGGGGGGCTCTTCATCGGATAGCGGTACGCTTTGCCTGGACCGCTGTACCACTTGGCATGGCCGTCGGCCAGGGCGACGTTCTCGCCGCCGTTGTGTACCCAGTAGTGGTAGTTCATTCTCCAACAGCCAAACACCCCATATCCTGGTTCAGTAGGCCCGTAGTACGAGCTTTCCCCAAAGACGGCCACTTCCGCCGGGTCTGGGATTTGCGCGAGATTGGCCAACGGCATGAAGCCTTGCCAACCCGTTGGGTTAACGGGAGGATTTCTCCTCATACACCAGGTGTTTATGACGAAGGCGCACGACATGCCGTAATGCGCCCCCCACCCCAACACGTTCTGCTCGGAGTTGTAACCCCCTGCCTCTGGCTTGCCGCGACTGGGGCAGAGCCACAACTGCCAATTCTGCATGTAT
>JALGTI010000120.1 GCA_029821455.1 Candidatus Zipacnadia bacterium
TGTGTCCACCGCTTCATCGCCGACTTCTATCGGCAGCCTTTCGAGACCGACGAGGACGAAGAGCGAATCCGGCGCTTGTGCGAGGCCGCAGGTGTGACCGCCGAGGAGGATCAACAGCGTATTGGGCACTTGGTGGCAGCGTTCCGGGGCAGTCGCTGGGCGGAGCTGCGACCACCGCCGGATGCCGCCGAGCGGGAGGTGCGACTGGTTTATCAACTCAATCCTCCCGTAGAACTGCGCGGCCGCATTGACCTGCTGGTCTCTGAGCCTAACGCCCAGATTGTTGACTTCAAGACGAATCGCTACCTATCACCCGAGGCTTTGGAGAAGTATGCCCTGCAAATGACTATCTACTACGCTGCACTGCGTTCAGAGGGGATCGAGGAGCAGGCTGCGCCGCTGATAGTACACCTGCAACCGGAGGGCATCGAGGCGCACGCAGTTGATGAAGGCTCGATCCAAACGCAGACCCACCTGCTTCAAGAACTTGTCACTGAGTTGGCCGAAGTGGTGCAAGGGGGTCAGATACCAGCGCGTTTTCCGGACGCGCCGTGCGATGATTGCCCCTACTTGCCTGTTTGCCCAGTCACACCGAGAGACCCTTGCTCATAGCAGGCTGTGAGCCGTGGCGCAGGCGTCTCGCCTGCGAAATCCTAACGAGGCGCGCGCCTGTCGCCCGCGCAGCGCGGGCGTCTTACGCGTAGTCATTGTCCTGAGCGTTATTCCCCCTCCCTACTTGCCCTGAGCCTGCCGAAGGGTAGAGGAGGGGGCCAGCGGGTAGGTAGTTCACTCATCCCCTGCCTCAAGTGACCATTCTCCGTCAGAGGCATCATGGGCTGAGCGCCACTTGGCGTGCCCGTCCACGTACAGCGCATTGTATCCGCCGTGGTGGCGGTCCTCAGCCAGGCTAGTTATCGGCCACCGCCAGTCACCACTGTCGCTGGCGCCGATGTCCCAGGGCGTGGGGTGACCTGGCTCGCGCTCATCAGCCGGATCGGTCTCCGCAATGCAGATGGTCTGGGCGGGGCTGAAGATCATCGCCGCCTGTACGCCACTGCAGCCGAGTTCAAAGCGTCCATCCCCAGGCAACTTGTCATAGCAGTTCATCCCGTAGTTGCGCAGAATGGGCGTCTGAATGGCCTCGGACGGGCAGTACCAGACCTGGAGATTGTGGACATTGGGGTGCAGGGCATCCCAGTAGTAGTAATAGCCTCCGCCTGGCATCTCTACCCAGCGCGCGGGGAAGCGGCCATCGTAGTCCGACACGTACATCTCCAGGGCCAGGCCGATTTGCTTGAGGTTAGAAAGGCAACTCGTCGCCTGAGCCTTCGCCCGCGCCCTCGCAAACACGGGCATAAGGATGCCCGCCAGTATCGCAATGATGGCGATAACCACGAGCAGTTCGATGAGCGTGAAGCCACCCGCCCGGCGCGCGCACGTCACGGCATCACACCGTCCGCCGTATCATCTCGCCGCCGCTGCCATTCGTCCCACAGCCCTGCCACGTTCAGCGCCTTCCGCAGCCGCAGGCACGATTCGCACCTCATACAATGCTCCTGGCCACCATCGTAGCAACTCCAGATCGCCGCGAGCGGTGCTCCAAGCCGCATGCCCAACTCGACGATTTCGCACTTGGTCAGGTTGATGGTGGGCGAAATCACCTCAACTCGGGTCTGGGTAGACAATTCGAGGGCGCGATTGGTAGCCGCGAGGAAGGCGGCGGAATTGTCAGGGAACTGGGCGGCCTCCTCAGTGTTGAAGCCGACCACGACGAGCTGGCAGTCCAGTGCCTCGCAGAAAGCGGCGGCAATGTTCACGAAAACACCATTGCGGTTAGGACCCCACACCGCCTGACTCGTCTGCTCGCTGAGGGCAGCTTCACCCATTAGCTCGATCTCGGGCTCTGGGAGACTCTGAGAGAGGTCGGTCAGGGCACTGTGGCCCAGTTTGCCCAGCCACTGCAGCTTGACCAGATGGTGCGGGCAGCCCAGTTGCGCACAGATGGCCAGAGCCGCCTGGCACTCGCGAGCCGCGGCCCGCTGGCCATAGTCAAAGGTCAGCGCCAGCGCGATCTCGTACTCGCGGCTAGCCGCCCAGGTTGCTACCGTCGAATCTAGCCCCCCTGACAGCAACGCCACCGCCCGCATCCTAATCCTCCTGATATGTCGCCACAGAGCTGTCCGACTCCCACACCTTCACCCGCTTCACCGACCCCGGTTGGTTCGCCAAACCTTCGGCAACCTGGTTGTAGATATACCTGGCCAGGTTCTCGCTGGTGGGGTTCACCTCAGCAAACGCATCCAGGTCATTGAGGTACTGATGGTCGAATGCGTCAATAACGCGGTCGCACAGCGCCTTCAATTCCCCGAAGTCCATCAACATCTCGTGCTCGTCAAGCTGTTCGCCGGCGACAGTAACCTGCACCTTGTAGTTGTGACCATGCAGGCGGGCACAGGGCCCCTCGTAATCTCGCAAGCAGTGAGCGGCAGAGAAACTGCGCTCCACAGTCAGTTCATACATATTGGCTTCACCACCGACATTCTTCGCCGCCGGGTAAGCTGTTCCTTCTACCCGAACGTCTGGGGAGTACGTCCTTCGTCCACCAACTGATCCCTATTCCCCCTCGCTTCCCTTCGGCTGGCTCAGGGCGAGCAGGGAGGGGGCCAGGGAGTAGGTTGCATCACCAAACAACGAGCCGAAGCAATCGCTCCGGCTCAGGGTATCTGATGTCGTTATTGTGTGGCAGCAAAGCAATGGATCGGTAGACGAGACGCACATCGCAGTTACAGGCGCTAGTGTCGCCTCTTGTCACGCGTGTAAGGCTGGCCGCGTTCTTCCCTTTCATCCCTGCGATTCCGGCTACCGCCACCTCCCCTATTTCCCCGATCACCGCCACTCCGACCACCTCCGCCTCCTGTCCGTGGCAGCAGCTCCTTGCGGCTCACGCGGACCTTGCCCTCGTCATCAACCTCAATCACCTTAACCTGCACCTCATCCCCCACCTTCACCACATCCTCAGTCTTATCCACATGCTCCCAGGCCAGGTGGGAGATATGCAACAGGGCCTCGCGTCCGGGTACAAGCTCTACAAAGGCCCCGAACGGCACGGTGCTGACGACCCTGGCGGTGAAGACCTCCCCGACCTCAATCTCCCGTGTCATCTCAAGGATGGCGTCGCGGCACTTGTCCACCTTCTCAGCATCCTGGCCGAAGATCATGACCATACCGTCATCCTCCACGTCAATCTCCACCTCGTACTCATCCTGAAAACCCCGGATGACCTTGCCGCCCGGTCCGATGATAAGGCCAATTTTCTCGCGGTCAATCTTGATCGCTTCCATGCGCGGCGCATACGGCGACAGCTCTGTTCTGGGCGCTGCTATGGCCTCTTCCATAATGTCCAGAATCTGCATTCGGGCTTCCCTGGCCTGCACCAGAGCCTCGCGCAGGATTTCAGTCGGCAGCCCCTGCACCTTCATATCCAGGTGCAGAGCGTTGATTCCAGCACGAGTCCCCGCGACCTTGAAGTCCATATGCCCGGCATGGTCCTCCAGGCCTTGTATATCCGTCAGGGTCGCATAGCGCTCCGGCCCTTCATATACCAAGCCGACTGAAACCCCTGCCACCGGCTCTCTGATCGGCACGCCCGCATCCATCAGCGATAGGCTGGCGGCGCAGACGCTGGCCATCGAAGACGAGCCATTGCTTTCCAGCACTTCCGAGACCAGCCGGATTGTGTAGGCAAACTCCTCCTCAGCGGGCAGCAGGCATTCGAGGGCTTTCTGGGCCAAATGACCGTGCCCAATCTCACGCCGGCCCGGCCCACGCAGCGCCCGTGTCTCGCCTACGCAAAATGGGGGGAAGTTGTAATGATGCATAAACCGGGTATACTCTTCTTCCTCGAGGGTGCGCACCATTCGCTGGTCACGCACTGCTCCCAGGGTGGCAATGGTCGCCACCTGGGTCTCCCCCCGTGTGAACAGTCCCGAACCGTGCGCCCGTGGCAGCAGTCCCACATCGCAGCTAATCGGCCGCAGTTCTCCCAGCTCCCGCCCATCTACTCGCCGCTTCTCATCCAGCACGATGCTGCGCATATGTTGCTTGATGATCTCCTCAATTACCGCCTTGACGTCTCGCTCTGCACCCGGATATTGCTCCTCTAACGCCTCGCTCAGTTCGACGATGAGCTCGTCGAACATCTGCGAACGGGTGCTCTTATCCATTTCTTCTGTAGCCTGACAGATTCGCTCGTAGGCGCGGGAGCGCACCTCCTCCACCACTTCAGCTCTCGGCTCCCAGATCGGATAGTCACCCTTCGGCTTGCCAGCTTTTTCTCGGAGTTCCTCAATCATCTCAACAATCGGCTGGCAAGCCTCTTCTGCCATCACCGTTGCCTCAACTACCACGTCCTCGGGCACCGAGTCGCCCTCCAACTCCACCATCACTATCCCATCGCTCGTGGCAACCACCAGCAGGTCCAGATTGCTCTCTTCCAACTGCTCAAACGAGGGGTTCAGTGTTAGCTCCCCATCCACGAAGCCAACCTGGGCAGCTCCGAACGGCCCCTCAAACGGCACGCTGGACAGATGCAGGGCCGCCGAAGCGCCGATGAGGGCCGCCAACTGCGCCGAATGGGCAGTCTCGGCAGACAATGGCAGAGCAATTATCTGCACATCGTTGCGCAGCCCCTGTGGAAGCAGCGGCCGGATCGGGCGGTCTATCTTGCGGCAGATGAGGGTTGCTTCCTCGGAGGGTCTCCCCTCGCGCTTGAAAAAGCCGCCCGGAATCCGCCCCACAGCATACATCTTTTCCTCAAAGTCAACCCGCAGCGGCAGGAAGTCAGCGTCTATCGGCTCCGGCGAGACGCCCACGGTTACTAACACCACGGTATCGCCGTAGCGGACCAACACCGCCGCGTCAGCCTGTCTGGCCAGTCGCCCTGTCTCAATACTCAGCGGGCAACCCGCAAAGTCACGCATCACACTATGTACCATTAGTCAGTCTCCTCTGGCGATGGCAAGGGACAACTCCGAGGAATACGGAGGAAGCAGGGAAAACAGAGGGTGAAGCAGGTAAGACGCCCGGCCAAGGACCGGGCGCACTACATCAGGTGACAGATTGCACGGTAGCGGCAGACAGCCTCACTGCCAGACCTGCCTCCAGCCCCTGCTTTCCCTGTTTCCCCGGGATTCCCAAGAGTACTCCAACCATCGCTGTTTTAGGTTCTTTGGGGCATAGCCGATAACTCGGCCCTCTGCCCTCAACAATACTGTATCCGCTAGCGCCGCAAGCCCAAGTCAGACAGGATTGCGCGATAGCGGTTTATGTCCTTAGCCTGCAGGTAGTTGAGAAATCTGCGCCGCTGGCCTACCATCTTCAACAGCCCACGCCGCGAGTGATGGTCCTTCGGGTGCTGCTGCAGATGCTCCGTCAGATACTCAATGCGCCCGGTCAGGAGCGCAATTTGCACTTCCGCCGAACCCGTGTCACCGTCATGCTGCTTGAACTTGTCAATTATCCCTTGCTTATCGGCCTTGGTGAGGGCCATCTGTGCCACCTCTGATTATCCTTACAACTGCGCCGGGGGTGGTAGGCCCGGCCAGCCGCTGCCACATCCGTGAGGTAGTCGCAAAAACCCGGGTAGCGCAGGCTGCCAGCCTGCCAAACACCGCTACTCTTGCAATTGCCCGCCTCGGTAATAAGAAGCCTCTGCCCGCGAAAACCGGTGGATGGGCGGCTTTCCCAGCCAGAGGGCCTGCGGCAGTGACAACATCATACCACACTAGGCCTCATTTGTAAACCGCACCCAGCTTGTGTTAGTCCTCCGGATAGCAGTTGACTATCGTCTCCGGGTCGCCGTCATTGGGCCCGTTGCGGAAGTGTATCTCGTAGCGGAGGGGCACATCGTCTCCGAATGAGATGCGCGGGCCTGCTATCCCTCCCTGATAGGTGCCATCCGGCTTGGTCAGGTGGCGAATGCCGGGCACCATTTTCAGTATCTCGTTGGTATCTGTCCGATAGACCTCGGTCCAGATCACCTGCAGCACGCCCGGCGTGGACTTGATACTGACCTCAATGCGCGTGCCTACCCGGTCCCCATCTCTCGGGTAGTACACGATCGGCGCACCTCCCTGGGGAGCGCTGGGCTGCTGTGCCGCAGCCGCGCCGGGCAGGCCCGCCAGCGCGATGCTAACGGTCTGCGTAGGGCCGTGCCATCCCACCTCCGCCCCAAATGCCTCAGCCGGGAAGCGCACCGGCATATAGGTGGACCCGCCTATCAACTGCGGCGGGACATCGAGGGTTACGGCTCTCTCGTTTATATAAGCCGTCCTGCTGTTGATGCTCATCCGGACAGTGGTGTCCCCACGGATACCGATGGCCGTCCGGGTCGCGGCCTCCCACCTGACCTCCGCCTGCAGAGCCTCAAAGACCATCCGCATCGGCAGCAGAACCCTCCCGCTGCGTTCCACTGCCGGCGGATACGCAGGCAGCACCTGCCCGTTTACGACAACCGTGATCGCCAGCGCCGCTGTCTGCGACAACACGATCGCTGCCAGCCCCACCGCAATGCCAACATGCCATGCCTTCATAGTTCATTTCCTCCTTCTGATTTCGTATCTTGGTGCTCTTGCCTTAGACATCCAGTTCTCTTATTCGCTTCGTTCGCCTCTTTTCCTGCATAGCACTCGGAAGGTAAGCGCCCCCGAAAGTTGAATAACTACTGACAATGCTGCCCATAATTCCAGGAGACGAACATGTCTATCCTAACCCATGAGCAGATTGAGCGCATAAATGACGCTAGCCTGCGCATCCTCGAGCAGACCGGGGTGCGTATTGGTCACCCTCACATCCAGACAATGTTGCTGGAGGCTGGAGCGACCCGTGGCATTGACGCCGATCTCATACACTTCCCACGCGAGCTAGTTCAGCACGCCATCGAAAAGGCTCCTTCGGAGGTCAAGTACTCTTCTCTTGACGGCACTGATGTCATACTCACCCCCAATGGGCCGACAGTGTTCTGGACCGGCAACGCCCTGTACCTGGCCGAGGGCAAGCAGTCTGCACCCATTACCTCCAAGAGCTTCGCCCAACTGGTGCGGGTCGTTGACAGCCTCCCCAACATCCACGCGATGGTCGGCACCAGCCTCGACGACGTGCCTGCTCGGTTCCGTGACTTCGTGGGCGTGCGGATAATGGCCCACCACTGCCGCAAGCACCTGCGCCCTTGCATCTACACCCCGGATGGCTCACGCGCCTGCATCGAGATGGCTCAGGCCCTCCTAGGCGGCACGCCGGTGCGCCAGCGCCCCATCATCTCATTCGGCTACACCTGCCTCACTCCTCTGTACTGGGCACCGGAGGCGATGGAGCTATTCATCAAGTCGGCTGGCTTCGGCGTGCCGATGATGATCAACTCCGAGCCGATTGCCGGGGCGACTGCGCCCGTTACGCTGGCCGGGGCATTGACGCTGGCTAATGCTGAGACCCTCAGCGGCCTGGTCATCATCCAGATGCTGGAGCCGGGTCGGCCGGTCATCTTCAACCTCGGCTTTGCCCACAGCCTGGATATGCTCACAAGCGTCACCCGCACCGGCGGCCCTGAATCCGGCCTGATGGCTGCCGCCGGTGCTGAGATCGCCCGCTGCCACGGCCTGCCAAGCGCCTCGTGGATGAGCACCGAGGCGATGATGCCCGACGCCCAGGCCACCTATGAGCAAATGCTGACCGGGCTACTGCACTGCCTCAGCGGGGTCAATATCGTGTGGGGCGCGGGACAGCTTGAGAGCCAGCGCACGATGTCAATGACCCAGACGGTCATCTGTGACGAGATGATCGGCTTACTGCTGCGAGCCCAGCGCGGCATTGAGGTCAGTGACGAAACAATCGCTCTCGAAGTCATCCAGGAACTCGGCACTAAGCCCGACTATCTTAGCCATGAGCATACGCTCGCACACTTCCGGGAAGAACTTGTGGACGCCCGTCTGGCTTGCACGCTCCGCCGCGAGGGGTGGGAGCAGGCTGGCGCACCGACTTTGCGCCAGGCGGCCGTCCAAGTCGTGGCGGACATCCTGGCCCAGCCGGCCCCGCAGTATCTGACCGACGAGCAGTCCCGGGAGCTGCTACATATCGAAGAAGATTGGATGCGCCGAGTGGGGGAGTAACGTTCAGAGTGTTGAACTGCCCGGCAGGAAGATATTCCAGCAGCGGCTAATCTGCTGCTGATGTGCTATGCGACATATCCCTGAGACCTTCAGAGGAGGGAATAGTTGATGAATGTCACAGTGAGCGTCAAACCAGTCTTTGCTTCACTGATTCATAAGGGCCTTGTCGAGTAGGTGACTTGGCAGACTTAACGCCTCGGGCGGAGACGGCACGGGCAGAACAGGGCTTCGAGCAGTGGCAGAAACACCTCGCCAAGACGCTGAGGCCGGAAGCTGAGATCCTGGAGCCAGTAAGATTTGAATATGCCGAGGACCTCATGATGCCTCAGAAGGAGTTTGACAAGCTGGCAGGCGACGCAGACGAAACAGACTTGTACCTGGTAGCGGGAGCCCAACTGGCTGCTGTCCGAATAGGCGAGCGCTACAGCAAGCCAGTCGCGATGGTAGGGCCCGGCGTGTCAACTGTAGATGGTGCTGCCTATCTGCGGGCCAGAGGTCTGGAAGGCTTTGCGCCATTGGATTTCGATGAGCTGAACCAGCTCATTGCGTGCCTCCGAGTCAGAAAAGCTTTCCAGCAAATGAGGATACTGATAATTGCTGATGAAGAGCTGATTACCCTGGGCGTAGTCAGCAGCGTTTGGGATCTCGAGGACCTCAAGGCCAGGCTGGGAATCGATTCGAAACGTGTTCCATTCAGTACGCTCTCCGCCGAGATTGACAGAGTATCCCAAAGCGAGACCGACCAACAAGCAGCCCAACAGCTAGTTGATAGATTGCTTGAGAATGCTCAAGCTGTGCGGATTGACAAAGAGGATCTTGCCAGTGACGTTAACTTCTACCTGGCTATCAGGCACCTGATGGAAAAGTACGAGTGCAATGCTGTGACTGTGCCGTGCTTTGAGCTGTGCGCCACCCAGTTGCCCGCAAAATGGAAATGCGTCCCTTGCCTGACACATACCCTCCTGAAAGATGAAGGATATCCCTCCTCGTGTGAAGGGGATCTGAACGTGTTGCTGGGGATGGCGGTGTTGATGTTTGCCTCAAACAAGTCGTCTTTTATGGGTAACCCCGCTGTATCCAAAGACATTGTCCAGCTTACGCACAGTGTCCCCGGATTGAGGATGAACGGCTTTGACAAACCCGATTTGCCTTACGAACTGGGCAGTTTCACAGCCGCCGGCTGGGGCACGAAGGTACAGATAGATCTGGCTGCCAACGCAGAAAAAGAGGTTACTTTAGCCAGATTCAATCCTCTGGCTACGAAGATTCTAGTGGCAAAGGGCAGAACAGTTGGTTGCAGGTTCCACGAGAACGGTTGTAGTCCAACGGTGGACATCGAGGTAGACGATGCCCGCGGCCTGATTCATAAGCAAGTTGACTTTGGCCACCATCTGGCGATGGTCTATGGCGACTACACCTCTGAAGTTCAGCAGGTGGCTGAGTTGCTGGGGCTGGAGGCTGTCCTTGTCTGAATAAAGAAGGAGGTGGGGTTCAATGTCTGACTATCAGGAGCCGTACGACCAGATAGACCCAGCCAGCCGGGAGCTGGAGCGCGCGCGCAGGTCGCTGTGCGAGGAGCAGTCCCGTGAGCTTGCACGCATCCCGGAGCACTGGAAGCGCCGAGTAGGTTAGTGCTGTTCAAGCTGCGCAACGTTTCGCAGGAGAATACCGCAGTGTCGCCGAATATACCAGCGCGGGTTAATCACTGAGCAACAGTTCTTGCAGCAGGTCATCCGTAACCTGGAGAATCCGCACCATAATCTGGAAGGAGAATCAGCATTATGGAAACTGCACCAGAAGTCGTCGCACCGATCATTGTCTTCGGCGTATGGGGCGTGGCCATCCTTGTTGGCCTGGCCCTTCTGGTGTTCTGGGTCTGGGCCCTTGTGGATTGCATCCGCCGCGAGTTCCCCGGCCAGAATGACAAACTCATCTGGATCCTGGTCATCGTGCTTGTGGGGTGGCTAGGGGCGCTTATCTACCTGTTTGCGGGCCGGCCCAAGAGCTGGCTGCCAGGCGAGTCACCGCCACCGGCTGCCTAAGAATGGTGGTAGTACCACAACACCACTTCCCAGCGGCACGATGCCTGATTGGTGCCCAACACAATGCCAAAGGAGGCGTGATCGTATGTCTGACTATCAGGAGCCGTACGACCAGATAGACCCGACCAGCCGGGAGCTGGAGCGCGCGCGCAGGTCGCTGTGCGAGGAGCTGGAGGCGATCAACTGGTATCAGCAGCGCATTGACGTGACCGCTTCAGAGTCGCTCAAGCACATCCTGGAGCACAATCGCGACGAGGAGAAGGAACACGCCGCGATGCTGATGCAGTGGCTGCTAGAGAACGACCCTGAGCAGAAGGCGCAGTGGGAAGACCACGACTAGGGTCGTAGGTGGCACGGGCTTCCAGCCCGCACTCGTTCCGTACGACAGGCATCCTTGCCTGTCGCACGTGACGATTACTTCAGCCACCTGTCCAACCACGCGCGCGCCTCTTTCTGCATCTCCAGGTTGAACTCGTGAGGCGTGTCGTAAAAAGTATAGGCGAACTTCTCGGTTGCGGCAGCGGCGTTGAAGACCTCCCCTATCTTCACCAGCGCTTCCTTCACTACGGGGATGGGAAACAACGTATCCTGCAGGCCGTGGATGACTAGCAGGGCATTGGG
>JALGTI010000511.1 GCA_029821455.1 Candidatus Zipacnadia bacterium
CGTCTGACCCAGGCGGTCTACGCCGACCATTCGGCCCCTACCCGGCCACCGAATCCAGTTGGACTTCCTCGGGATCCTGCCACCTGCCCTGGCGGTAGCGCCAGAACGAGAGGATAAACCTCACGACAATATCGACCATCATCGCGGCCCACACTCCGAGGATGCCCCAGCCAAGGTACCGGCTAAAGATGTAGGCGAACGGAAGCCGGATGAGCCAGATACCGACCGCTGCGAACCACATCGGCGACCTGGTGTCGCCTGAACCACGGAGCGCACCATTGAACACCCACGTGAGAATCTGTGGAATCTGGATGACGCCCATGAAGATAAGGTAGTAAGCGCCCAGTTCGATGACCGCCGTGTCGTTGGTCAGGAGGCGGAGCATGAGCCTGGGGATGGCTACGAGGAGGACTGTTACCAGCGCAGCGAGCATCGACCCCCACCGGATTACCTCGTGCATATACCGTTTGCCCAGATGCGGGCGCTGTGCACCCAGCGCCTGGCCCACAAAGGCCGTGGCCGCCACACCGAGTGCTGTGGCCGGCATGTATGACATGCCCTCGGCGGTGATGCCTACCTGGTGAGCGGCCATTGGTACCGTGTCCAGCGAGACGATGAGAATGGTCAGGATGAAGGTGGCAGCCTGCCAGAAGCTCGACTCCGCCGACGCCGGCAATCCAATCCGCAGCACGTCACGCATGATCATGGTCCTCAGGCTTCGCAGCATACCCAGGTCTACCGGTAGTGTATGGGTTTTGAACAGGGCAATGAGGGCCGCTGTACAGCCCGCCGCTTGCGCCAGGATCATGGCCAGGGCGCTTCCGCGGAGCCCCAGTGCAGGAAAGCCAAGGTTGCCAAAGATGAGCGCGTAACTCGCGATGATGTTCACTATGTTGACCACGACTGCCACGTACATCGGCGTCTTGGTGTCACCAGCGCCGCGCAGCACGGCACCCACAGAAAGCATCACGCCCTGGAGGGGCATACTCCAGGCCACGATCCGCAGGTACATAGTAGCGGATTCCAACAGTTCAGGTTCTCCCGGGAATAGTGCGATGAGAGGACCCGCAAAGACCACGGCCACCACTGCCAGGGTAAGCGTGATGGCCAACGTCAGCAGGAGTGACTGCATGGCCACCTCTGCGGCTCGCTCTCGATTCTCAGCGCCCACGGCGCGGGCGACGAGCACGGTGGCGCCCACCGTTACTGCCTGGGAAAGGACCCAGACCCACGACGTAATGCGCATACTCAGACCTACCGTGGCGATGGCAACTGCGCCGATTCTCCCTACCATCCCGGTTGATACGATGCCGACTGCAAACTGCAGAACGCGTTCGACTGTGAACGGCCACACCATGTTGAGGACATCCCGCCGGATTATCGACTGGTCTGGGTTGTCCATGGTGACGCCAATTATGTTCTGACCCTGCTGACGCCTCGCTCGACTATATACCATAGACGAACTGTTCGCATCCAGTAGTTTCTTGTCGTAGGTGTCGTAGGTATAGAGACAACTTGGACATATACTTCAATGCGTCATGAATAGGCATACGAATAGGCATCAGTAACAGGGTAGCCCAGGCAAAAGGGAGGGAACGTAGTGAACAGACGCTCGCGATGGGTGAGTTTAGTTGCGGTGGTAGCGGTGCTTGCACTGGTACTCCCTGCTTGCGGACAGTCAGCAGAGGAGCCGCCCGTTGACACCGGGGAACCCGAACCCGCGCCAGAACCAACTGGTCCACAGCCAGGAGGGACGTTTACCTTTGCGCGGCAAGAAGACACCGAAACACTGGACCCGCACAACACGACCACGGTCTCATCAGCCGAGGTGAACTACCTCATCTACGACACGCTCGTTGTACGCGACTTCGATATGAGCATCAAACCATCGTTGGCCACTGAATGGTTGGTGTCGGACGACGGTACAGTTTATACCTTTAAACTGCAGGAGGGCGTGAAGTTCCACAGCGGCGATCCGTTGACGGCGGAAGACGTGAAGTTTACCTTTGACCGCTGGAAGGCCTTCGAGGGTTCACCAACAGCATACCAGCTCGGACCGTTTGACCACGCGGTGGCTG
>JALGTI010000512.1 GCA_029821455.1 Candidatus Zipacnadia bacterium
CTGGGGGCCGACGGCCTCCTATATTCTATTCCGCACCATAGGTCGCCAGACCTTTCTCGGATAACAGATATTTTGCCACACCAAGGAGTACAGGCGAGAGCGCCGAAATATAGTGGCCTATTAGACCTGCCTCATGCAAGATGGAAGGTGCGTAACTAGGGTGAGTACCATGAGGAAACGTACAGTGTGCAAGATAGCGGTCGCTGCATGGAGTACAGTACTGCTGATCGGGACAAGCACGCCGGCGCGCACGGAAATGACATTGGAGGAGGCAAGAGCAATACTCCGCTCTGCCTACGACGCCTACAAACAGGGGAACTACGCCAGAGCGGCGGATCTGGCAAGGTCAGTATTGGCGCAGCGGGGGAACGTGTATGTCCGTTGGCCTGGCCCGGACGCGAAACACCCGGCTCCGGATGTAGATATATACGATGACCGGGCTTTCATCCGGGCCCAAATGATAGCCGCGCAGGCGACTGGGCAGGAGGTACTGATCAGCGTTAGGGGCGCGAGCGCACGAGGAGTGTTGCTCAAAGCCCTGTACAAGATGCAGGACTGGGAGGGCACCGCTCGACTGGCAGAGGAGATACTGAAGGAGGTGCCTGATGCAAGCGTAGCCTGGTCAATGCTTAAGATTGCCCGGGCCAAGATGGCACAAGCCGGTGAAATGGGGGCGCTGTCACCTGCAGTGATGGTTGGCCAGACCTACTTCACCGGGGAAGTCAGGAACATCAACAATAGGCTGTTGGTCACCGGCACACATCTTGGTCGCCTGCTGGGGGCCGAAGCAACGTGGAACGCCAAGCAGAGACAACTCGAGGTGGCCTGCAAAGGCCAGAGGCTGCTTCTGTCTTCTGGGGCTACCATCGCAACGCTGAACGGGGAACGCATTACTATCCCGGTGGCTCCCATCCTGACCGGCGGACAACTCCTCGTCCCCTTACGTTTCGTGGCCGAGACCTTCGGGCGGCAAGTCGTCTGGGAAGGCCCCCCAAGAATTGCGTGGGTTAGGTAGCAAACAAGAGCCCCGCCACCCCTCAGAGTACCGGCCTCCCTTGGCCGGTGCTGGGTTCATCTCCAGCTTTTTGCGGACCACAGCCAGGACGCGGACCACGACTACATCTGCTGGGACCAGGACAAGTCGTTCCAGATGGCCATGTACCCACCCTTGGAGTTCAGACTCATCCTGGAGGTCACCGGCATCGAAGGCGAGCTTGATATTCCCAACGTGATACTCACGCTCACCGTTGACTATTAAGTGACAGGTACCGACGCCACAGATACGCGCATTGCCTGCGGAATGCCTTGCACCTTCACGACTGCCCGCGAGATCTACGTCCCCCGCACACACTATCACGATGCCGAGCAGAATCTGGACGGCGCAATCAGCAAAGGGCTGGACTATGATGATTTCTACACCTGCTTTGCGCCCAGGAAAGGGCTGGACTATGATGATTTCTACACCTGCTTTGCGCCCAGGCCGGCGGCCATCGGCGCAGTGACTTACGACTTCTTCCCGATTGAGGGCACACGCCTGGCCTACGAGCGACTGCGCCACGTTTACTCGCTCTTTGACGCTGAGGACCGCATTGCCCTCTTCGAGGTGGATAGCGGCCACATGTATCATCCGGTCCTGCGCCGAAATGCCATCGAGTGGTTCAACCGCTGGCTGCAGCCCGAAGCAGAGTTCCGCGAGCCCAGCAGCTTCAGCCCGGAACCTGCAGAATCCCTGCGTAACACGTCCACTGGACAGGTCTCCACCTCGATACCTGAGGCCAAGGGCGTGTTTGAGCAGAACCTGGAGGCTGTCCAGAAGGCCAAGGCAACCCGTCACGCTCCCTCCCCCGAAGAGCTGGCAGAACTGCTGGGTATACCGAGTGTTGACTGCCCGCTCAACGCACGCATTATTGAGACTTATGAAGAGGGTGACCTACGGCTGGAGAAAGGCTTCATCGTGCCTGAGGTTGGCATCGTGATGCCTGTCTTGCGCATCGCCCCCGAGCAGCCGAGCGGGGGGTTGGTCTACTGCTGTGATGGCGGCGTTGAAAGCATCAATCAGCAAGACGAAATGCTGTTCAGAAAGCTGGCTGCTAAGGGCCTGGCCGTCTACCTGGTCGAGCCACGTGGCAGCGGCGAGACGCGCTCGCGGCTTCTGGGGGCGACGCGGCAGGTCACAGATAGCTGGCTGGCGGAGTATCTGCGGATGCTGGGGACCAGCACCGCCGCCTTGCGGGCCTATGACCTGACACGCGCCTTCGAGTATGTGCGGCGGCGGCAGAGTGGGGTCGGCATCCGACTGGTAGCCAGCGGCCTTGTATGCTGGTCGGCGGTGCTGCTCTGGACGGTGGCCTGCATAGTCTCTGCCTGGACGGCCTACGGCCCAGCATCTCTGCTTTCGCTTGCACGTGGACGGCCCGGGTACCTCAGGCCTATACCATCCCCGGCCTCCTCAGCCTGGCGGATATCCCTGAGTTAGTCACGGCCTCGCACGTCGAAAAGCTGCTGCTTCTCAGGCCCCGCGACACGGAGGGTGAGAGCATCTCGCAGTCCGCGTGGGAGCGCGACTATGCCCCGGCGTGGGCAGCAGTGCTGGCCGACGTGATCGTGGAATGTGAGGTTCACTCCGTC
>JALGTI010000121.1 GCA_029821455.1 Candidatus Zipacnadia bacterium
CCGATGAGGCCCTTGAAGACCGCAGTCTGCGGCACCTGGGCCGGCCAGTCGCCGCTTTCAAGCTGGCCGATAGTCAGAGGCGCCGGGTTTGGGTGAACATCAAATAGGGGGTACTTGCCCCGCGACTCCTCAAGCATCCGTGCATGATAGTCCTTGAACGCGTCAATGACCTCGATAGCCTTGTACAGGGCGCTGACCACGCCGCTCTGAGCACCGCTGTGGCCCGCCTGCCCATACGTGGTCACCTCGAACCAGACCGCCCCGCGTATCTGCGGGTAGATAGTGAAGTTGCTGGGCTCCATATTGACGGCGAAGTCGCCCATCGGATTGGTGCGCACCGCCGCCACCGTGCCATTGCCACCGACCTCCTCCTCGATGACAAAGTGTATCTCGATGTCGCCGGGAAGCTCGATGTCCAGATCATTGAGCAGTTGCAGCAGCATCACCAGAGTCGCTATCTGTCCCTTGGCATCGCATGCGCCGCGACCGTATATGGCTCCATCTTCAATGTATGGATCGAAGGGCCGCTTGTGCTGGCGGCTGGGTGGGACCACATCTTGGTGGGTATTGAACAGCACCTTGCTGCCTGTGCCCTTGCCTTGCTTGATGATATGCACATTGGGCCGATCGCCATATTCGAGGTCCTTGACGGGGAATGAATAGTCGGGGTCGTTCTTTATGTCTTCAGTGACCGGCTGCGCCTCGACCACATCCGCCAGCCCTGACAGCCGTTCCAGCAGATACTCTGCCACAGGTTTTTCATCCCCTGCCACGCTGGGGATGCGGATCAGGTCACAAAGCAGCTCTGTGACAGCTTCTGTTTGGGTATCGAGGTAGGATTTCACATCAGCCATACGCAGGCTCCTTATGGTCAAGTGGTAGGCTTTCATTCCCTGCCAGGCAGACCATTACCTGCCAGGACTACAAGGGGGATACCGGAGGCCAATCGAAGCACCTGCCGAGAGGGTCGTCTGCAAAATGAATGTTATTCACCTGAAGCCAGTGCTTCTTGGGTTCACGTTCTTCATCCTTGGAAAAAGCCCTGGTAAGCCCAACACTCAAGATCGCTTTGGTGTCCTGGGAGAGCTTACGGTCAATTTTGTGTACGATCTCATGCCTAGGAGTCTTGTCGTCTGCTTCGTACAGGCGAAGGTCGTTGACCGGGACGTTCAGCTTGCGGTCAAGTAGCTCATCTCTGAATTCGAGCCTGATACTGTCATGGCGATCTATGGACAATTCACGTTGACCTTTGAAAGCAATGCAGCCCAGGGACACCTGCCCGCAGTTCTCATCAGTGACGCAGGTAAGGCCCCTACTAATGCGCTCAAGCTTCAATTCTTCGCCGAACACTGCCCCTAGATTCGGTCGACAAATGCGTTGAAGCAGGCGCCAGAACTTCGCCGGACTATAGACGCCCAAATTTCTGCAACGCTTAGCAACGAATTCAAAATCTTCCACACTAGGGGGGTACCCACAGTAAGTGCCAGAGCCTAAGTCAACCTCTGCTCCCATTTCGAAAGGGCCGCCATTATGTGCCAATAGCGCCATTTCCAATTGCCCTCGTGACAGGACTGGACGGATATGTTGCATCCGTTGGCTAACACCAGCAACGCAGAAGTGCCCCCGGTGCATCCGCGTCAAATGGTTTACGACAATCCGCACGTGAACCCTCCTACAAGTGCGTAATCTCGATGTCGCCCCACCTGTCCCTGAGGTATTCTGCTACCAACCGTCTGTGGCACTTATCTGGGTCTGCTTCGCTGCAGAGAAGTACAGTCGGCACTGCGAATAGGTCCCGATCTACCACATCCTCAACTGCACGCTCGACCATAACTGCGAGGAATTGCCGCTCGTATTCCTGCCAGTCCTTGGTCTCTCGAAAGTTGTCAATAATCTCCTTGGTGGGAGCGAGCACACGCAAATGTATGTACTCCGCATCGCAGATCTCCTTGAGGAAAAAAGCGAGGTCATCCTTCTTTGCGAAGGCGGCAAGCTGTGAGGTGTTGTTGAGTCGTACGTCTACCACCCGTTTGATGCCGGCTTGCCTCAACGCATCGAAGAAGTCTTGTGCTTTTTTTTGGGTAAAACCGACTGTGTAGATTTCCACACTAAGTACTCCTCGTCGTCGAAAAGAGCCTGCTGTCCGCCATCATCATTGCTAGCGAGAATGAGGTCTTGCTCGGTCTCAGCGGTGGCATCGCTGCGAATATGCTGAACGGGAACCCCACGCTCATCAAGAACCCTGCCCAGGAGGAGCCGACGATGGCAATTTGACGGGTCTTCTTCGCTGCACATAAGAGCAACTCGGCGTGTCCGGGCAAGCTCAATCAGCCGATCCATCGCTTGCAGGAAGCTCTCGGATGCGGCGATCTTCCAGTAAAGGACAAAACCCTTCGCATCATATAACTGAGGGTCTTGAGGTGTCCCGCCAAGTTCATGGCCCATAAAGACGTATCGTATCCCATTAGCGATCAGGGCTTGGCTAAGGCAGTCCTGGTTAAAATGGTCGGCATAGCCAGAGCGTGGTATTGACCGGACGTCCATCAGTATTTCGATATTGTGGATTTCTAGTAGCCTTATGAAATCCTCGAGGGGGTGATTGGAGTGGCCGATTGTGTAGATAACAGGTCCGGAATCTTGCATTGGGCGTCACCATCTTCACAGCTCGAATGCGCAGGGCTCAACCTATGAACTTAGATTCTATAAACGCAAGCCGAATCCTTCAAATTGAGCTTGACTAATGCAAGCCCGCAAATGCCGCGAATGGCTACCATGTCGGCCTGGAAAGTCCGTGGCACTCTCACAACCCAAGCAGGGCGCTCTCGCCCTAGTGCAACGCTCTCGCTATCGCCAGCAGGCTCCGGGTGCCGACCGCGTCGGGAATGTTCTCCATTATGCCAAGCATAAACCGATTGCCCGGCGCGGCCTGTGCCACCAGCTCGCGCGTCACTGCCTCGATCTCCTCATCGTTTGCCAAATGCACCGAGGAGGGGAAGTTAACCCACAGTATCTTATCGCCCCAAATCTCCAAAGCCTCATCCAGGCGCACGTCACCATCCGGCGGCGGGTTGTAGGCTTCAACTACGTCCAGCGGCGTGCGGGCGATTGGGTCGGCAATGTCGCTGAGCAAGCCGTCCAGATGACAGCAGAGCTTCTTGCCAGCCGGATGCAGCGCTGTAGCCGCCTGGTCGTAGTAGGGCAGGAAATACTCTTCAAACTGGCGTGGGCCGGTGATGGTGGCCGTGATATTGTCCGGGCACCAGAGCAGCTCGAGCGGAGACTCAGCTACAATCTTCCAGATCTTGCGCGAGTCCGCCAGCATCAGGTCGAATATGTGGTGCACAACATCCGGGTAATCCAGCAGATCAAAGGTGAGCCGCTCGATGCCCGTGTACTCGATCCAGGTTCGCTGGAACGGAGCGCGCGGCATCCAGCCCATCAGCACGCCCCTGTCGCCGGCGGTCTTCACGGCTTCCTCCAAGGCGCCTGCGGCCGGCCTGTAGGATGTGTGCTCAAGCAGGTAGGCCAGAACCGCATAGTCATCGGGATGCCTTATGTAGTGCTCGACTGTCCAGATGCTGCCATAGCCGCTTTCCTGGCGAGTGACCTGGCGCAAGTCGCCAACCGGCGTGCTTATGATATACTCGGTGAAGGTGTCGTCAATAGGATGGGAAAACTCTGCGACATTATCAATCGTCGCTTCATATAGCCAGGGGTGAACCACAATGCCCAGTTCAGGGATGTCCTCGTCATCAAGCCCTATCATCACGTCCCACAGGCCCTTGTAGATGGTGAATGGGGTGAGGTCAGGCACGCCACCGTTGAGTACAGTTTGGATGCGTTCGCGAAGCGTCATTGCAAGCAATCCTTTAGTGTCGCTGGGCGCAAGGCGGCTTCTGCTTGGGATGTGTTGCGTGTTACTTAGCCACCCAGGATCAATTGACCTGCCCAGTGGCGCGGTATACGAGCGGACATGAAGGGGTCGGGGCACGAGCCGGAGAAAATAGTCTCAGCGCGATGAAATGATGATCTGAATTGGCACCAGACCGACCCAACAGCCTCAGGAATATGAAGCCCAAGTCCGGTGAGCCGCTGGCGAATGTGCTCTCCTCGGTCACCGAGAAACGGCTGATCCTGGCCTCGGCCTCGCCACGGCGCAGGGAGATCTTGCGCCTGTATGGGGTGCCCTTTGAGGTGCGGGTCAGCAGCGCTGAACCAACTCTGGGACAGCGCAAGACTCCCGAAGCGACTGCGCGCCACAGCGCCGAGGCCAAGGCCCTTGACATCGCTTCCCGCCATCCACACCGCCTGGTGCTGGGCGCGGATACCGTAGTGGCTCTCGGTGGGCAGATGCTGGGCAAGCCCCGGGATGTGGAAGAGGCCTGGGCAATGCTGCGCACGCTTAGCGGCAATCAGCATCAGGTGTACACAGCCGTGGTACTGGCCATCGGCGACGGCACGGCAGTGCACATCGTTGACCTCAAAACCGTGTCTACCGACATCTGGTTCAGGAACCTCGACGAAGCTGCGATAGAATGGTACGTCAGCACCGGCGAACCCTTTGACAAGGCCGGGGCCTATGGGATTCAGGGCGAGGGCGGGAAACTGATTGCGGGGATCAGCGGTTCGTATTATAATGTTGTGGGTTTACCGATTGGCGAGGTATTCAGGATGCTGCGTCGGGTGGGTTGGCGCGACTGACCGGCCCACCAATCATCCTCCCCACCTCCAGGGAGACTAAATGCGAATCGATGTGCTAAACAATCGCCTGCGGCCGCTGATGCAGTGGCTGTCCCTGTTCTCGGCCGATATGGGCATAGACCTGGGGACAGCCAACACCCTTGTGCACGTCAGGGGCCGGGGCATTGTGCTGCGCGAGCCCTCGGTGGTGGCGATAGATAACGCCACCGGGCAGGTGCTGGCTGTCGGGAACGACGCCAAACGAATGGTCGGGCGCACTCCTGCTCGCATCAATGCCATCCGTCCGCTCAAGAATGGCGTCATCGCTGATTTCGACATCACCGAGGCGATGCTGCGACATTTCATCCGCGTTGTGCACCAGCGCCAGTGGTGGGTACACCCTCGCATCGTGGTCGGAGTGCCCGCCGGGGTCACAGATGTGGAAAAGCGGGCCGTGGAGGATGCCGCTCGGCAGGCCGGAGCGTGGCACATCGAGCTAATTGATGAACCGATGGCCGCCGCCATCGGTGCTGGCCTGGCGGTCAGTGAGCCGGTTGGTAATATGATTGTTGACATTGGTGGTGGCACTACCGAAGTAGCCGTCATCTCCCTGGGCGGCATCTGCACCCAACGTTCCATCCGCATCGCCAGCGAGGAGATTGATGAGGCCATCGCCGTCCATATCAGACGGGACCTGAACCTCTACATCGGCGAGAGCACTGCCGAGGAGATCAAGATTCGCATCGGCTCAGCCTACCCGCGGCCAGATGAGGATGTGATGGAGGTACGCGGCAAAGACCTGTTGACCGGCCTACCCAAAAGCATCCAACTTAGCTCCGGCGAGGTGCGCGAGGCCATCGGCGAGCCGCTCGCCGCCCTCGTCGAGATTGTAAAGGAGACATTGGACACCACGCCGCCAGAGCTAGCCGCCGATGTTATGAGTCGCGGCATTGTTCTGGCAGGGGGTGGCGCACTGCTGCGCGGGTTGGATCAACTCATCAGCGCCGAGACCGACATTCCGGTGTACCTGGCTGAGGACCCGCTCACTTGCGTGGTCATGGGTACAGCGCGCTACCTGGAAGAACTCGATGGCTTCAGCAGTAGCGACTAGCTGCTCGAAGGCGCTGTATTGCCGGCCGCCGTATCCCTGAGCTCAATCGCCATGCTATTACCCAACCCCCAAACGCATAAGAGCTTGCGTCCGCTACTTGTAGTGGCCGTTGTGGCCGCGGCCTTGACTCTGTGGCAACACCTGGCCAGCATCCGTGGCAATGTCAGCCTCCCCCAGAAGGTCTCGCGGGTGCTGCTGCGTCCCCTTGAGAGTTCGTTTGCAGCCCTCCACGGTAGCCTGAGCGAGAGCGCAGCTAGCCTCAAAGGCAGCCGCTCGCTGACGGAAAAGATTCGTCAGCTTGAGGAAAAGGTTGACGAATTGGAGGTCAAAAACCTCCAACTCAATGAGTACTTTATGCGTAACAAACGCATTATGAATAAGCTGGGCTTCGAACTCGGCGAGCCGTTCGCAGAAGTGCCGGTGCGTGTCATTGGCAGCTCCGGAGGCGGTCGCAGGGCATGGGTGCGCGTGGAGGCCCCACCCTCAAGGGAGCTGCAGCCGGGCGACATTGTGTGTGAGAAGCGAGGGCTGGTCGGCAGAATCCTCGAAGTCGAGGCCAAGAACGTCGCCAAGGTGGTTTTGCTTACCGACCGCCAGCATGCCGTGGCCGCAAAGGTCCAGCGCAGTTGGGATCAGGGCATAGTCTATCCTGCCCCGGCCCGCATCGCCATGGCCGGGGAACTGGTGATGAAAAAGCTTCCGCGTAATGCCGATGTTCAGACCGGAGATGTGGTCATCACCTCCGGGATGGGCGCCATCTACCCGCCGGGCCTGCCCATCGGTACCGTCCGTCGTGTCGAAGCCGGCCCCGGAGTCGCCGGTGTCGTAGCTATCATCAAGCCGTTCGTTGACTTCGAGCGGCTAGATTATCTCTACGTCAAACGCCAGCACTAGTACGGTAGCGATATGCGTCAATACATCCTGGCAATCGTGGTCGGCTTGTTCCTCGTTGCTTGGCAGTCGGCGTGGCCCAGTTGGGCTACATTGGGTGGCTGCAGGCCCGACCTGGCCATCGCCCTCGTAGTATGCGTCGGCATGCTCCGTGGACCCACTGCCGGCGCATGGCTGGGCCTTATTGTCGCCTTGCTTGTCAGCAGTCTGCAAGCTCCCCCCGTGGGGGGGGCTGGCGGCGCCCCGCTGGGTGGGCTTATGGTCAGCCACATCGCTGTGGGCACGGGAGCGTGGCTGCTGCGTGCTAACCTCCTGGCCGACCGCCCCAGCGTCGCAATGCTCATCACACTAGTCGCCGTGCCGGCGGCCAATTTCATTGAGTTGCTGTTCGTACCGCCGCCGGAAGTGAGAGTGTGGCTGCTTTCAACCCTCATCGCGGCCCCATACACGGCTCTGCTGGCCGCCCCCATATACTTGCTCCTCCAGCCACTGCTCAGAGAGCCGAGCCAGCCCCTGACAGCATGAACGCCCGCCCCCTATCTCCCTCTCAACAGGGCGAACGGCGTGAGCGGAAATCACCTGACCAGGATTACAATGTCACTTAGTTGGCCCTGATACTCGATCTGGCCTTTCAGCGTCGCCTCGATATCAAAGCCGGCAGCACGCAGAGCGGTGATTTGCTCATCGGCCCCGGCATCAGCGTAGGCTTGCACCTTCCCGATGCCATCCAGATCAAAGCTTTCCAACAACTGTCCGAGGCTGTCATAGAAGTTAGGGTGGGCAAAGAGGTCGAGCACGAAGGGCTGACTCTGCCGGCCTCCGAACCGACTATCCGACCACAGGTAGGCCTGCCCAACAACCGCGCTGTCTGGTTTGGCCAGGAGCTTATGTTGCGCCACTTGCCCCGACTGGATTGCCTTATGCCAGGTCCAGTATCCTAACTCATAGCCACCAAAGCCAATTTGCCCCATAAACACACCCCGATACACCCAGCCATCCTCGATGCAATATAGCTGCTCCAATGGCGCCCAATCATCCCACGTAGTCTCCCGAATCTCCGTCGGGCCGGGGGCAAACCACCTGGCGTCAAAGTCTTCCTCGACACGCCAGATCATCTTCCCCGTGTCCTGGATCGCACGGAAGCCGAACGAATAGTATATCCAGTAAGGTGGCGAATCATAACCCGTGCCCAATGATATTGCCCGCCCGCCGCCTTGTTGGAAATCCTCGGTGGCTGTGCGCATCAGCGCCGTGCAGATGCCCTTGCGCCGGTGCCGCTCAGGGGTGAAGACGTGGCCCAGGGTGCCGACCTGGCCACCAACGCAGACAGTCGTCATTATGTTGCCAACAAGCTCATCCCCAATCAGGCCGACAAAGAACCGCAGCTCGGCCGGCGCAATTCCCTTAGCCAAGGCAAACCGCAGCGGTTCCATCCACGATTCCCCCTTGTGCTGCAGAAAGCCCTCCAGGCGCTCCAGCCAGCCCGGCTCGGGCGTTGTGATACGAATAATCTGCATCTGTTCGCCCGATTTGAGTTCAACCGTATCCAGCTCTCGGAGCATTATCC
>JALGTI010000513.1:0-1409 GCA_029821455.1 Candidatus Zipacnadia bacterium
CGCTCAATGATCAGCTCCTCCGATGGCCCATGGGCGAAGGGCGGGAGCATAATATAGACCGCATCCGGCTTTGTCTCGTCCAGCATCTTTTCGGCATCAGTGTAGATCCGGCCTTGGCCGCCGACCTGCTCACGGCGCGCAGCGGCAGTCTCCTCATTCAGATCGCACCAGCCGACAAACTCAACATCCGGGAAGTCCTTCAAGCCCTGCTCGAGGTGACCGCGAACAATCCCGCCGCATCCAATAAACCCAAGTTTCACAGTGTCTGGCATACTATTTCCTCCTTAGAGATGTTCAGGCAGTGGTAACGGGTACTCAGAAGCTGTTGGCCTCTGGCTGGCGCTAGTTCCGCCAACACACCGCGAACTCCTTGCGCCCTCGGTACATTTTGACTCGTAACCTGCAAACCTGAGAAGGATTGCTGGTCTCTTCAGGCGAAGCTTGCCCCGCGTACGCCTATCAAGCAATGCTCAGGAACCGACTTGAGTAGATGCTCTTCGTTACCCCCAGGAGGGAAAACCCGATGTTGATCAGTCACTGCCACATTCAGGCACAAGGCTTCGGCCTTGAAGTGAATACTAATCCCGCGGCCGGCACGCTACCGGAGCTGCGCCGTATTATGCGAGAGGTCGGGGTTGACAAGGCGGTCGTTTTCACGCCGTTCACCCCCCAAACCGAGGCGGAGGTCGAACCGCATGAGTGGCTGCTATCTCAGCTTCCTGACTATCCAGAGTTGATCGGTTTTGCCAGCGTTGATCCGAAGCGCGAGGATGCTGCCGAACTGCTACGCACGGTCATTTCCAGGGGACTGCGTGGCGCGAAGGTGCATCCTCCTGTCTTCCAGACCGCGCTGGACGATCCGGCGACCGACGCGTTCTGGGCGGCATGTGCCGAACTGCGCCTGCCTGTGCACATTCACACGGGCGTTCACGGTTGGTACCAACGCCGCTATATGCCGCTCTTGCTCGATGATATCTGCACTCGCCACCCGGAGGCACGCATCATCATTGATCATATGGGGGGGATTGCCTTCTTCGACCAGGCGCTCGCGGTTGTGCAAGACAACGAGAACGCTTTCGTGGGGCTGACGCAGCTTTCAGGACGTGCGCCGGTCTATGCGCTTTCGCCAGAGCGCCGCCAGCTCATCCTGGAAACCATCGGCCCAGACCGCATCATCTACGGGTACGATTATCCGTGGAACTCTCACAATCTGACTGCTCTCCGCCACGACGTAGAATGGATAAGCACCTGGGGCCTGCGTGACGATGATGTAGCGAAGATACTGGGCGGCAATATGGAGAGGCTACTCTCGGAAGTTCAGCCGCCCGCCTGACCACAGCACAGGCGCATATCACCTGTGGACGTTACGGCTCCAGGCGGATAGAGCCCGCCTTGACCGCCAGGCGGTC
>JALGTI010000513.1:1434-2574 GCA_029821455.1 Candidatus Zipacnadia bacterium
CGTGTACCCGTTCTTTGACCGCAGAAGCACGTCAATGCGGGCACTGCCCGCGTTCACCAGCGCGACAGCCTCGGTGCCGGCGGGCAACTTTGATTCAAAGGTCTTCAAGCCTGCGGTGGCTTCATATTCGAAGACGAACCGCGCGGCATTAGGTACATTGATGGGAATCTCGTTCTGGGGCAGCATCACGATGAAATCGAGGAAGCCTGTGCCGTAGTTGTCTACCCAGGTCTTGCCCTGGTGCCAGTCTGCCTTGTGCCGGCCGGTGAACACGCCATTGCCCGAACCGTCGAGCACTGCCCCATCCAGATGGATGACGGGTACAGTCCACGCGCCGGCATCGCCCTTCCAGACCAGGATGGGCGGGGCTTGCTCAGGATAAGTGGTTAGGGCGAAGTGCCCCTTCATCCGTCCGCACAGGACGACACCGTTGGGAGCACGCACCGGCACCTCCAGACCTAGCTCGTCCTGAAGCGGGCCAGTGAAGAAGCTGCGGTAGCTGTCCTCCAGCAACGCGCCTAGCCCAGAATCTCGTCATCGCCGAACTTGCGATAGACAGCCCCAAGCAGGTTCACCCCACCACCGCTGCCAAACAGTTGAGAGAAGGTGCGGTAGACAGTGACCTGCTTGATACGGACGGGTGAGGTCGAGCTGACCGTCAGGGCCGCATCGCCTTCCCAGATTGCCGGCCCGAAGCAGATGGCTACCCAGCCATCGCGCGAAACTATCGCGGTGCGTACGTCGCCGGGCGCTGCCGGCGATGCGATGCGCAGCAGACCACCGGTGACTTCGACAAGGTCGAGCAATACGGTGAACTCCTTGCCGCTAAGATACCCCGGCACATCCACCAGTAGCGCTGACTGGTCAGCTTCGAGGGCGAGGTCAAGCTGCTCTGTAATAACGCCCCCGTCGGCGGGGCCGCTGAGGGCCAACTGCCACGTGTCACCCTCAGCGCGGCGTGCTCCCTCAATCTCCGAAAATGATACCACCTCTGCCCCATAGCTTACGGCGCCCCAGACAATTACCGCCAGAATCAGCAAGCGCCTCACTTGGCTTCCACCCACTGTTCAAGCCGCGCCAGCAGCCTGGCGTTCTCTCCTGTCACATACTCGTAGTTCTGCATGGCGGCTTGTGCGCGCT
>JALGTI010000122.1 GCA_029821455.1 Candidatus Zipacnadia bacterium
ATCACAGCGCTCCAGGTCACCGGCCGCGCAGTAGATGCTGCCATCCTCCCCGTGCAGTACCCAGTCGCTGCGCGTCTCCGGTGGGCCTTTGGACACCATCGGGTCAAGGGGGTCTGCGTGCCAGCCCATGTACTCCCCTACCACAATAACCTCGCGCCCAATCCACTCCGGCCCCTCAGCCGCCAGTTGTCCGGGGGTCAGTTCTGTCGGGTTGTCAGCCAGGGTGTACTGGATATCCAGCGCCTTGGCCTCATTGTCCCAGACCAGCTTCGCGCCGGCGACTACCCGCAACACCTTGGCCGGCACGTAGCTTGTCCCATCACGCTGCAGCGGCGCAGCCGGCAAGGTCACAGCTCTCTCGCCGATCCATACGACTGGATCCCCGATCCTCACGATGGCCGTCTCCTGGCCCGGAGCGCTCAGCGTAAATGATTTATCCGCGCCATTCCACACCACCGACCAACCCATGCGCTGAAACACTTCCCGGGCCGGAATATACACCTGCCCTGCTTCCACAAACGCCGGCCCCGGCAGCCAAATCTGGACACCGTTAAGCATCACGATTACAGCCACTCGAGCCATCATACGCTTCACCATCCACCTTGATACAGAGAATATAAATGAAGTAGGAAATCATCACCACCTGGAGCCACCTGCGTCGAACGCCTCCGGCCAGCCACTTACCACCCGGTATTCCCAGATGCCCAGGGCCTCCTGCGGGGCTCCCGGGGCGGACAGGTTAAGCTGCATATAGCTGGTGAACTCCAGCACCCGATTGCGCTCATCATATCGCATCCGCGCCCGGCAACTGTTGGCCATCAGCCACATCGGCACCATTGCGGTACTGCGGTACAGAATCGGCGGCAGTTGCAGTTGAATCTCGCGGTGATTGAGTTCCGCCGACCGGCTGTTCAGACGCAGAAGCAGCGAGCCACGCACTGTTATCAGATGTAGCGTCTGGCTTTCAGCGTCATAGGTAAACGAGGCCCCCAGCAGCTTCAGCAATGGGCGCACGGGCAGCAGTATCTGCCCATCAACAGTGACCGGTGTCTGCGGCAACTCCACCTCCTTGCCATCAACGATCACCTTCAGCCCTGCAGCCACCGGCCGCACTCGTAGGACCCGCTCAGGCGCCTGGATGATCACTTCTCCCTCGAAGATGGGCTGGAGTTCAGCTTGCTGCGACATCGTCACCAGCAAGTAGCCACGCTTCTGCAGCTCCGGCACAATCCGGGCGAGTGCAGCAACGGTCTGGGAGCGCGGGCCGCCGCCGTCATGCATCAGCACCACACTGCCATCTCGTGCCCGCGAGATTGCACGCCGATAGATAGTATCTACCCCTGGTCGCCGCCAGTCACCCGTGTCAATCGTCCACATCGCAACCCCATATCCCATCTCCTTCAGCGTGCCCCGCACGCCGCTATTGATTGCCCCGTACGGCGGACGCACCCAGCGCAGCGGTGGGCCGCCTTCAATCAGTGCGGTGAGGAGTTTGCTGCAGCGACCGATGTCAGCGCGGATGGCTGCAGGGGACAGTTTGGTCAGATTTCCATGATTCCAGGTGTGAATGCCGACCTCGTGTCCTTCGGCTATTATCCGACGAATCACATCTGGCCGCCGGCTGGCCAAAGACCCCAACACAAAGAACGTCGCGCGCACGTTATGCTGCTTGAGAATATCAAGAATCTTTGGAGTATAGACGCCGTTGGGCCCGTCATCAAAGGTGAGAGCCACAGTCGGTGGCCCATCCGGGTCTTTCCACTTGACGACCGGCACCGCCGATGTCAGCTCTACTTGCCGAATGAGCGTGCTGATCTCGCCGCGACTGACCCTGTGCAGGCCGTAGACCGGGATGCGCCCCGGATAGTTCACTGGCCGACCGTCCGCACGCCTCGGCGTAGAGCGGAGTTTCGTCGCCACTTCCTCAATTGGCTCAACTACATCGCAGGGCGGGTGGATCACAATCTTATCGCCATTGTGAACCCTGTCAGTCGGATGACAGCAGCGGCCATTACGCAACACCACTGCTCCGTGCCCGGCCCCGGCCATCAGCACATTGCCGCGTACATCAATCAGGTCACCCGGCCCCAGCGACAGCCCCACGACGCGCGCGCAGCCGGCCACCGTCATCCCCCGGGTCAGCCTCATCGTCTCACCATTGACCATCGCGTATTGTGGCTTCAACCATAGGACGATGACCAGGACTACCACCAACACCCACAGCGCCCACATCGCCTGCCGGCGCTGATGCCAGCTTCGGACTCGTTGCTCAAATCCGTCTACACCTTCCTGTTCCATCTCCGCCCTCTCATAATCTTGGGTGGGTCAGGAAGTTACGGGCAAGCTGCGGGTTCGGCGGTTCGGCAAGCTCACCGTCCTGAGTTTATCGAAGGAGAAGCTTGCCCTACCCTTCGGATAGAGGTAGCGCAGGCGTCTCGCCTGCGGCCGTTCCTGCTGCTTCGCGGCACGCAGCCTTGTCTCGCTTCTCCCTCCCTTCAGGGAGGGGGCCGGGGGTAGCTTGGCCCTTCCGTGCACCACACCTTTACCCGCCACGTCAGGCATCCTTGCTTGTCAATCTCCGTCCCTGCCTTACTCCCCCTCTCCTGCAAGGAGAGGGGGCCGGGGGGTGAGGCCAAAAAGCCGGCCCCCACCTTCACCAAACCCGATGGGGGCCAGGACGTTCGCCAGGCTATGCAACTTGCGCACCGACTATTTTTCTCTGAAGGTCACGTAGGCCCGGCCCTCCAGCTCATTCCAGTCCGTATGCAGGCCAAACAGGTCGCAATACAACCTCAGTGGCACAAATGTACGGCCGCCTCTCTGGGTGGCCGGGTGCCCCAGGTTCGTCTTCTGGCCATTGACATACACAATACTGCTGCCCGGAATTGTGCGGATAGTGACCTCGTTGCGGTGCACTTCGATGTATGATTCGCTGGGCCCCCAGATGATGGTGCCACCGATGTGGCGCATCAGGTCAGTCAGAGTGAGGTAGGTGCGACCACGCCGCACGAAGGCGTGCCTTTCCAGGTCGCCCTCGCGGCCATTGAACCACACTATCTCCCGTGGGATGATCTTGCGCTGGAGCTTGAGGAACGCCGGCGCCGGCTCTGAGCGCGACACCTGTCCGCTCTGGGCCGCAATCACATTGGTGACAGGCGCTACAGTCATCGTAGTGCTGGCGATCAATTCCTCACCGCCCGCCTCTGCGAACGCAACTGTGGAGACCAGTATGACACAGGATACTGTAAGCGAGGTCAGGATAACCAACCGTCTGGGCATCGCAAATTCACCCCTCCGGCGCATAAACAGCAAGTTCTCTCGCCACAATCTTCAAGCTGCGGCCAGTATAGCATAGCACTAGCAGGATGTCAAAGAATGTCACATAACGACGGGCCTTATTGACCATTTGACACTTCTCCTGCTATCCCCTATACTGCCAGTGAATAGACAGGAGACTGCATTGTTGCCCTCTGATGACATCGCAAACAGACGCCCGCTGGATTGTAAGTCCACGCGATAAGGACTTTGAGATTGAGGTTGCCCGCTCCCTGGGCATCCACTCCCTGGCCGCTGCTGTCCTACGTAACCGGGGCATCTGTGAACCCCGGGCCATCCAGGAGTTCCTGGAGCCCTCGCTCGACCGTCTCCACGACCCCTTTGACCTCCCAGATATGGCACCCGCAGTCGAGCGCACTATTGCCGCCCTGCAGGCCGCTGAACCTATCTTGGTGCACGGCGACTACGATGTGGACGGGATAACCGCCACGGCGCTACTGTGTCGCTTCCTCGAGAAACTCGGCGCAGACGTCCGCTATTTCATACCCCACAGAACCCGCGACAGCTACGGGCTGAGCGCTGAGGCGCTGGCGCAGGCGGCGAGCGAAGGCCTCCGGCTGGTGATTGCCGTTGACTGTGGCGTGACTGCCCACGAGGCCATCGAGGCTGCCCGAAAGTTGGGCGCAGATACAATCGTGCTCGACCATCACGAGCCTGGCTCCACACTCCCTGAAGCGGTGGCCATCGTGGACCCCAAGCGTGATGATTCTGCCTATCCCGAACGCAATCTGGCCAGCGTGGGATTGGCATTCAAGTTCGCCTCCGCCATCTGCCAGCGGCAGGGGATAGAGCAGGCGGGCCTTCGGCGAGCCTATCTGGACCTCGTAGCCTTAGGCACCATCGCCGATGTTGTCCCCCTGACCGGCGAGAACCGCATCCTGACCCGCTTCGGCCTCGGCCTGCTGCCCCGCACACGGAAGCTCGGCTTGCGGGCGTTGTTACGCATCTGCAACCTCGATAGCAAGCTGCGGGCCAGCGACATAGCGTTCCGCCTAGCGCCACGGATGAACGCCGCCGGGCGCATGGGCGATGCCACCGATGCCCTGGAATTACTCCTGACTGCCGACGAACAGGAGGCACAAAGGCTGGCCCTGCATCTGGATAGCATCAACCGTGAGCGCCAACACGAACAGGACGCCGTGTTTCGTGAGGCAATGGCGCGCGTTGAAAGCGAGATTGACCTGGGGCACGAACCAGTCATCGTGCTGTCCTCGGATCGCTGGCATGTGGGCGTGCTCGGCATTGTGGCCGCAAAGCTGCTGGAGCGTTACGGGCGGCCGGCCGTGCTTATGGCGCAGGACGGTGACACGATCAGCGGCTCAGCGCGCAGTATTGCAGGGTTCGATATCAACGCCGCCTTTGAACAGTGCTCAGACGTGCTCACCCGCTACGGCGGCCATGCGCGTGCAGCAGGCCTCGCCCTGCAGGCAGACAAGCTGGATGCTTTCAGGGAGCGAATCAACCTAGTTGCCCAGCAATGGTTGACTCCCGAAGACCTCACGCCGGTGGTCTCAGCCGATGCTGAAGTGCGATTGTTTGAGATTGACGCGGAGTTGATCGAGAACCTGCAGCGCATGGAGCCCTGCGGCCACGGCAATCGCCAGGCGGAGTTCATCTCCAGCAGCGTCGAAGTGCTCGATTGTCGCTGTGTTGGCCGTGATGAGCAACACCTGAAGTTGTACGTGTGCCAGGATGACCGCCCGTTAGAGTGCATCGGCTTCGGAATGGGCCCGCAGGCCGAATGGGTGCAACAGAGCCGCGAGTTGGACATCTGCTACTTACCAGAACTCAATGATTACAATGGCCGTGTCGGGCTGCAATTGCGCCTGGAAGCCATCCGGCCCGCCCAGACGGCGGGATAACACAATCGCGGGGAGCAAAGCACAATGCCTGTTGAGCACTTGCGTGTCTCAACCAAACAGCGCAGACAGATCGTGGACATCACCAGTCAGGTCGCGGCTATCGTCACTGGGGCCGGGGTCACCGAGGGCCTGGCCTGCATCAGCGCGCCCCACTGCACCTGCGCCATCTATGTCAATGAGAACGAGAGCGGGTTGGTTAGCGACACACTTGACATCATTGCTCAGATTTCGGAAACTGCTGATTGGCAGCATGACCGCATTGACGACAACGCCGCTGCCCATCTGGCGGCCAGCATTATTGGCAGCTCGGTGGTGCTGCCGGTTGTCGGCGGCCAGCTTGAGTTGGGAACCTGGCAGCGCATTATGCTGGCAGAGCTCGACGGGCCCCGCAACCGGCGGGTGACGGTGACGATCCTGTCCGGTTGAGATGCGCGATATGATGAGCCAGAGTTGTCCCATCAAGCAGGCAGTCCTGCTGGTAGGGGGACTGGGCACCAGGCTGCGGCCCCTGACCTATCGGATGCCCAAGGCCCTCCTGCCCTTGCTCAACCGGCCACTGATCTCGTACGAACTGGAGTTGTTGGGCCGCGCCGGCATCGAGGATGTCACTTTGGCCCTCGCTTACCAGGCCGAGGCATTGCAGCAAGCCCTCGGTGACGGCAGCCCTTGGGGAATCACTCTGCGCTACTGCGAGGAGCCGTCTCCGCTGGACACCGCTGGGGCCATTGGCAACGTGCGCGAGCACCTGAAGGGTGATTTCCTGGCTCTGAATGGCGATCTGGTATTGGATCTGGACGTTGGGGCACTGGTAAGGGCGCATCTTGAGGCGGAGGCTGACGTGACCATTCTGCTGCGGAAGGTGGATGACATCACGCCATTCGGCCTCATCCAGCGCGATGACAGCGGCGTCATCGTGGCATTCAAGGAGAAGGTGGCCGAGGACGAGACCGGCCAGAACACGGTCAACGCGGGCCTATATGTGATGTCCCCGCGCGTGCTGGAGGCAATCCCGCCCGGGGAGCCATATTCCAATGAGCATCAGCTCTTCCCCCGGCTGCTGGCCGAGGGGGCCCGGCTCCTGGGCTACCTCCCCGAGCGCCAGGGATACTGGGCGGACGTGGGCCGGGCCGAGACCTACCTGGCTACCAATCGCGCGCTGCTGGATGGCGCTATCGAATGGGCCCAACCTGCGGTCGAAAGCCCGGTCTCGCCATATCTCGTCCAACAACCCATCTGCGTGGGCGCTAACTGCAACATTACCGGGCAGCTCGGCCCCTACACGACCATTGGCCATAACTGTCAGGTGGAGAAGGCCGCTACTCTCCAGGACTGCGTCGTGATGGATGACGTTCACGTCGGTTCAGGGGCATTGGTGCGCAGCGCAATAGTCGCTCCCGGCGCTCACGTGCCGCCCGGAGCACAGATCACAGACGGAGTATTTGATTCGAATGACTGACGAACTGCTGATGATACCGGGGCCCACCAATGTACCGGGCCCTGTTCTGGAGGCGCTGAGCCGCCCCTCGACCTTTCATCGCGGCGATGAGTTTGCTCGCTGCCTGCAAGCCTGCACCGAGGGCCTTAAGGAAGTTTTCCAGACGCGCAATGACGTGCTGATCCTGACCGCCTCCGGCACCGGCGGCGTGGAAGCTGCCATTGTCAACTGCCTGTCGCCCGGGGACTCAGTCGTGGCCATCCACAGCGGCAAGTTTGGCGAACGGATGGAAGAGATAGCCACCCGCTTCGGGGCAGAGGTGCTCAGCCTTGACCTGGGGCCAGGCCAGGCGGCTCATCCGGATGCTGCACGGGAGGCCCTGCAAAAGGCGCAGGCGCGGGCGCTGCTCTTCGTGCAGAACGAGACCTCTACCGGCGTTTGCCAGAATGTGGAAGGCCTGGCGGCAGCGGCTCACGAATGTGGGGCATTGAGTATTGTGGACGCCGTCAGCGGCATGGGCGGCATTCCCGTCAGGACTGATGAGTGGAGGTTGGATGTGGTGGTGGCTGGCTCACAGAAGGCATTCATGCTGCCGCCGGGCTTGGCCTTCGTATCAGTCAGCAACGCCGCCTGGCAGGCCACTGAGACGGCGGCGATGCCACGCTATTACTTCGACCTGGTCGCCGCCCGCAAGTCATTACACAAGGGCCAGACCCCATACACACCCAATGTGAATATGTTTGTGGCCCTGGAGGCGGCTCTCGGTCTTATGTTGGATGAGGGGATGGAGGCGGTTTATGCGCGTCACGCGAGCCTGGGACGGGCCTGCAGGGCGGCGATGACTGCTCTGGGATTAGAGTTACTTGCCGACCCTCAATGCGCGTCGGACGTGGTCACCGCTGTCAAGAGCCCACCGGGTCTGGACTCCACGCAACTGGTCAGCGCGGTCCGCACGCGTCACAACATCCTCATCTCAGGCGGCCAGGGGGACCTCAAGGGCAGAATCTTCCGCATTGGCCACCTGGGCAGTTGTCAGCTTGACGAGCTGCTTGAAACGATACAGGCGGTCGCGCAGGAATTAGCAGAACTCGGGCACGCCTGTAGTGCTGAGGAGGCGGTGGCTGCCGCTCAAGCGGCCACTTGAAGCCCTATGCACAGGATACTGGTTTCCGACCCAATTGCAGAGGAGGGCATCCAGATACTGCGTGACGCCGGCGAGGTGAAGCAGGTAACAGGCCTCGGCGAGGCCGAGCTGGCAGACCTCATCGGAGCTTTCGATGCCCTGGTGGTCCGCAGTGCCACAAAGGTTACCCGCCCAGTTATTGAGGCCGCCCACAAACTGCAAGTTATCGCCAGGGCGGGGGTCGGCGTAGACAATGTAGATGTGGCCGCTGCCACCCGGCGCGGGATCCTGGTCGTGAACTCCCCGGCCGGCAACACCATGGCCGCCACAGAACATACCATTGCGATGCTGCTGGCCGCG
>JALGTI010000123.1 GCA_029821455.1 Candidatus Zipacnadia bacterium
CAGAACACGACTCGTGGCCAGATGAAGATGGCCCTCACCAGACTGGGCTTTGGGTCACGGATGATAGTAACTGGCGATGTCACCCAGACTGACTTACCGCCTGCCGCCAAGTCGGGCATGCGCCATGCCACGGAGGTGCTTGGCAGACTTGCTGGTATCGCATTTGTCGAGCTGACCGGCGATGACATCGTCCGCCACGACCTAGTGCAGCGCATCGTGCGCGCCTACGGGCACGCCGAACGACCAAGGCCCGAGCAAACCCAGTAATGGTGTGAACTGCTAATGGCCAGGAACCGCAAGCACCGCACCGCAACGCAGCAAGGCATCTTCGGGATCGGCTGGGACACGGCAGCCACCCAGCGTCTGCTCCTGCTCCTGGTCACCACTGGTTTTATGTTCGTCGCGCTGTGGGCGCGACTGTTGCCCCAGGCGGTCTCCTGGCAGGTAGGCCAGCGCGCTGACCGCACTATCCGTGCCCGGCGCAGCGCTGTTTACGAGGATAGCGAGGCGACCCAGAACCTGCGTGACAAAGCAGTTGAGGATGTGCCGGACCAGTACCATACTGACCCTACAGCGCGCGATGATGCTATGCGTGCGGTTGGCGACATCTTCAGTCAGGCCCGGCAGGTACGCGCCGATGAGGCACTGCCTCAGGCCCTCGACAAGCTCGAGGCCCTTAAGGGCCGGCTAGACATCGAGCTCTCAGACGAGACACTGCGGCTACTGATAGAAGCGCCGGACGGTTCGCTGGAACGGATGGAAGAGAGCGCCGAAACCGTCACGCGGGTGACAATGGGCAAGTCCATCCGCGATAATACGAATGACCTGCAACTGGAGCGTGAGGAGGTAGCAAGGCGTGTCGAGCAGTTAGCCATCAGGGGCAAGTATGCTGGCGCAGTGACAGAAATCGCCTCTAAGGTGCTTAAGCCCAATCAAATCTTCGACCAAGAAGAAACGGAGAAGAAACAGAGAGAAGCAGCTGATGCGGTGGCCAAGGTCTGGGGGCAAATCCAGCCGGGTCAGATCGTTATCAGCCTCGGCGATGAGGTGAAACAGCGCCACATAGATATGTTCCAAGCGCTGGGGTTGATGAATCCGACCATTGACTACGGCCAAGTCGTGGGTATGGTACTCATATTGCTGGGTATGGTGCTGTCATTGGGCATCTACTGCTATCGGTTCGCCCCTGAGGTATACGCTAACTTCACCCATCTCGTCGCCGTAGCAGCTATCCTGCTAGCTGTTGCATTTATCTATCGCTTTGCCAGCCAGAGTTCCTACTTCGAGGCGTTGGCTGTCACCGCCGCAGCGACGGCCACGATGCTACTGGCTCTGACCCTGGGAGCGACGATGGCCGCCGGCGCCGCGATGCTGCTGGGGATGCTTGTGGGCCTGATGAGCACTGCCAGCGATGTGCGGATGGTCATCGTGACGCTGTTGTGTGCATTCGTCGCTGCTCAAGCCATCGTGGCTAGCTCAGTGCGTAGCCGTAGTCTGCGCATCGTGCAGGCCGCTGCCATAACCGCCGCGGTCAACTGCCTGCTGCTTCTGGCCGGTGCAGTCGTATCCGGCAACATTGTGCAGTGGCCCCTGCTAGGCGCTGCTGCGGCCGGTGGCCTTGTCGCCCCTACCCTGGCAGTGGGCCTGGCCCTGGCCCTCGAACGCCCGCTGGGAATACTGACCGACATGGGTCTGCTGGAGTTGGGCAACCCCAATGAGCCGGTGCTGCGGGCGCTGCTGCGCGAGGCGCCGGCCTCGTATCAATCCTCCATTATGGTGGCCAATCTGGCTGAGCAGGCTGCCGAGGCGATTGGCGCCAATGCGCTGCTGGTGCGAACTGCTGCCATATACCACGACATCGGAAAGACGAAGCGCCCCTACTTCTTTGTTGAGAACCAACCTGGTGACGAGAGCCCCCACGATCGCCTTAATCCTCACCTCAGCGCCCTGATCGTCATCTCCCACGTCAAGGACGGTCAGGAGATTGCCGAGCACATCGCTCTGCCGCCCCAGATTGCTGCTGTCATCCCCGAGCATCACGGTACCTCACTGATCCCTTGGTTTTACGAGCGAGCCAAGCAGGAAGCTGCTGAAGGTGAGGAGGTGGATGAGCAGGCGTTCCGTTATCCCGGCCCTAAGCCCCAGAGCAAGGAGACGGCCATCATAATGCTGGCCGATAGCGTCGAGGCCGCTGCTCGCACCCTTGAGGACCCGTCGCCGACAAAGATTGAGAGCCTTGTGGAGCGCCTGGTTCAGGAGAAGATAGATGATGGCCAGCTCGATGAGTGCCCGCTGACAATGGCTGATATCAGGGCGATCAAGCGCAGTTTCATCGCCACGCTGGGCCACATCTACCACCATCGTATCAAGTATCCCGATCAGATACGTCAGGAGGCTGAGGAGGCACTGGAGGCATACAGACGCACCGGGGAGATCCCGAAGGACTGGCCGCTGAGCGGGGAGAATGTACGCGATGACCGACCACAGAAACCTGAAGTAACAAAGCCTGCTGAGGGCAATAACCACGTTCCCAGGACAGGCGAGCCGCCGGTCAATGGCGAAGCCCCTGGCCAATAGGAGGCAATCGAACAGCCATCCGTCGTGGCCGCCAGCGCTCAGAATGAGGTAGAGGAGATGAGATTTGGCCAAAGTCTGCTAAGCGTATCGTTGTCAGCAGTGGCGGTTGTCTGCCTGCTCGCTGTGTCCCAGCTCGCCGCACAGGAGAATGAACCTGACGAAGAGTCGGCTGCAAGCATCACCGACGAACTCGCTGGGCTGCAGGCCGCTGTCGAACGGCGAGAGTTCACGAGTGCATGGCAACATTGCCGCCGCATCCTATCAGCCGTCGAGGCCCGCGACTCCGAAGCGCTGACCGGGCCTGAGCAGTTTGCAGTCGGCATGGCCCACTACTACCTGGCTGCGCAAATCCTGGAGGCCGCCGTGGCGACCGGCGAACTGACAAAGGAGGACGCTGCGCTGGCCTCTAACCTCGGTGATCGTATTGTGCTCCCTCCCTCTGATATACATATGATCGGCTTTGGCGAGGAGGTGAGACTGGACGAGTATCTGGGCGAAGGCAAGACTACTATCGTTGATTTCTTCAGTAAGTACTGCGGTCCATGCCTGCAGCTTTCGCCGCTGCTCGAAGAGTTAGCTGCTAAGGGTAGTAACATTCGTGTGGTAAAGGTGAACATAGACCGTCCCGGTGTAGTAGGCATAGACTGGGACTCGCCGGTAGCCGAACAGTTTGGTCTTAGATCCATTCCTCATTCCAAGGTATATGGCCCTGATAAACAGCTGCTTACCCAAGGTGATCAGGCAATACAAATGATCTTGGATCTATACAGGTCGCAGGACGTGCGCCAAGCCAATTGAGCAATACAAAGCCGCCAACAGAAATAGTAGTAAGAAGCCTGCAGCGGATGAAGATACCCGAGAACTTACTGCAGCGGGCCGCTGAGGTTACTCTAAGCCTGTGTCGTGGTGAAATACAGGAGCTTGACATTATCCTGACCGACGATGCGCGGATCACCGAACTCAACGCCGCCTACCTGAGCCGCGCTGAGCCAACCGATGTCATCGCCTTTGAAGCTGAGGAGGGCATTGGAGAGTTGTTTGTCTCCGTTGAGACCGCAGCCCGCCAAGCTCGCGAGCACGGCCACGACGTGACCACCGAACTGTGTTTCCTGGTCGCCCACGGTATCCTGCACGTCTGTGGTATGGACGATGCCGAACCCGACCAGCGCGCGCGGATGCTGCAGCTTCAGAAACAGGTCCTTCAACAGATGAGCCTGAGATAAGAGCCGGTGGAGCTCTACGCCATGAGCCGCAAAACCTCACAGGAAGAATCCGGCCCACCCGCTATTAAGGCGAAAAAGTCTGTCGTCAGCTCGTTCCGCTTTGCCTGGGAAGGCGTTATGTTCGTCTTCTCGACACAGCCGCATATGCGCACCCATGCTATCATCATCCTCCTGGTCCTGGGAGCTGCATATTTTATTGGAGTGGCGCCTGGTCAATTCTTGCACCTGGCTGCGGCAACGGCAATCGTACTGATCACGGAGATGTTCAACACCGCCATCGAGCGGACCATAGACCTGACCGTCACCACCTATGACCCGCGCGCCAAGATCGCCAAGGATATGGCAGCCGGTGCTGTGCTAATTGCAGCGCTGTATTCCCTGATCGTCGCCGGAGTGGTCTTTGGTACAAACGAGTCTCTGCAGGCGGCCCTTAGCAACATACGCACTGTGCCGCCACGGCCCCACATCGGGCACGTGATGTTGGTTATTATCGGCTCGGTACTGCTGGCCATTCTTGTCGCCTGGATCAAGTTCCGCACCGGCCGGGGGACCCTGCTACGCGGCGGCATTATCTCCGGTCACACAGCCCTGGGCTTCCTGATTGCCACCAGCATCGCCATTGTCACCCGCGACCTGGCGGTGGCAACTTTGGCCGTCGCGTTGGCGCTGCTGCTCTCTCAAAGCCGGGTGCAGGCGCGGATACACTCGCCCCTTGAGGTGCTTGCGGGCGCGGCTCTTGGCGTGCTTGTCGCCTGGCTCATATTCCTGTGGCCCACCTAGCTGTCTGGCGCCTACCGTTGAGCCATTCGTAGGCTTGGTATCCAATTATGAGTCAACCGCTGGGCTCGTTCGTTCTCATATTGCACAGCCACGTGCCCTACGTACTGGGGCACGCGACCTGGCCCCACGGCGCTAATATGCTCCACGAGGCGGCCGCCGATACCTACATTCCGCTGCTGTGGATGCTGGAAGAGCTTACTGCCGAGGGTGTCCAGCCAAACATCACTTTGAGCTTCAGCCCTGTCACCGTTGAACAGTTGGCTGACGAGCGGTTCAAGGACTGGTTTGTCCGGTATCTGGAGGACAAAGAACGTTCAGCAACGGATAATCAGCAGGAATTCGGTCGGCGCGGGGACACTCACCTCGAATACCTGGCCGGGCTGTGGCGGGAGCGCTACGCGGCCCTGCGCGAGGCGTTCTGTGAGCGTTATCAACGCGACCTGCCCCGGGCGTTCCGCTATCAGCAGGAACTTGGCCACATCGAACTGATGACCTGCGCGGCCACGCACGGCTACCTGCCGTTACTGCGCGAGGACAGCAGTATCAATGGTCAGATCATGCAGGCAGTTGCCAGCTATGGCCGCCTGTTCGGAGGCCGGCCCCGGGGAATGTGGCTGCCGGAGTGCGCCTACCGGCCTCAGGCAATGTGGGCGCCACCGCCACAAATCATCGGCCCCGAGGCCCCCTATCCCCGCCGGGGCCTGGAGCAATTTCTGTCTGAGAGCGGTTTTGACTACTTCATCATTGATACCCACATGCTCGGTGGTGGCGGGCCGGAGCCGGTTGCCCCAGACCGCCAGGATACGCTGGGCAAGTTGTGGGGCAAAGTATGGAAAGTCCGCGAACCAGTGCGATATCACGGCGACAAATCGCCATACTTGGCCTACTTCGTCGGCCACATGTATGAGGATCACCCGGCGGTCGCATGTCTGGTCCGCGACCCACAGACGGGGCTCAGAGTGTGGAGCGCCGAGGTCGGCTATCCGGGAGATTTCTGCTACCGCGACTTCCACAAAAAGCACATCCCCGGCGACCACCGCTATTGGCGGGTGACCGATGACTCCGGTGACCTGGGCAGCAAACAGCCGTATGTTCCCGAGGACGCCGATGGGCGCACCCGCGAGCATGCTGGCAACTTTCTGTGGGCGGTGAAGGAGACGCTGCGGGCCGCACCGCACCCGGGGGGCCGTCACCCGGTGCTCTGTGCCCCCTTTGACGCGGAATTGTTCGGCCACTGGTGGTTCGAGGGACCCCGCTTCCTGGCCCACACTCTGCGTTGGATGCACCACGATCCCGACATCGAACTGTCCACGGCGCACCAGTACCTGGAGCGCTATAGTCCCGATGTGGCCATCACTTTGCCCGAAGGCTCCTGGGGCGCAGGCGGCGGGCACTGGGTGTGGCTGAACTCAGAGACGGAGTGGAGCTGGCGGCGCGAGTATGATGCCGAGCTGGACCTCCGCGCCCTGCTGCGTGACCATGGCACCGGCCACGACGAGACGATGCGCTCGCTGCTCAAGCAGGCCTGTCGGGAGTTGCTGTTGCTGCAGGCCTCCGACTGGCAGTTCCTCATCACCACCGGCGCAGCCCCCGACTATGCCGCCGCCCGCATCCACTGCCACCACAGTGATTACAAGCGCGTGGCAGAATTGGCGCGTCGCTATGGGCGGGGCGAGTACATCTCTCAGGAAGAGTGGGATGCCTTCGGAGCCATCTGCGCCCGGGACAGGATATTTGAGGACATAGAGCCAGAGTGGTTTCGCTAGCTTTCTGGCAGGCCCACCGGCCGCCTCAATACGTGCACAGGCGGGATGCCTGTGCTACCGGGCTTTGGCAGGCGACTTTCTCGGTGCGGCACAAGTCCGCGCCCGACAATAGCCCAATGATTAGCAGGGATGTTGCTGCCTGAGGGCGAATAGTAGACCCGACAGGCTAATAGCAGCACAAGGGGGCATAGAGCAATGTACAAGCGCATCCTGGTCACGCTGGATCGGTCGCAACTTGCCGAGCAAGCACTGCCTCATGCCCTGGCAATTGCCCAGGCCTGCGAGGCTAGCGTTGAACTGCTCAGCATTGTCAAGCTCCTGGCCGACAGCAATCTTGACCCGAAGGCACTGGAAGCGGAAACCCGCGAGAGTGAGGACTATCTTCGTGGCATCGCTGCCCGCCTCAGTGAGGCTGGCCTGGAATGCAGTATCAATGTGCGGCAGGGGGATGTCGCCGACGAAATCCTCCGCTTCTGCGAGGAGGCGGAGTGTGACCTGATCGTGATGTCAACGCATGGCCGCTCGGGACTGGGGCGCTGGGTGTATGGCAGCATCGCCGACCGCGTCCTGCGCTACGCCGAGGTCCCCGTGCTGCTGGTGCGGGCCACCGAGAGCGAATAGTCTGGCGCATCCATCAGCCAGAGTTGAGGGTATCTACCATTGTCGAGCTAGCTCTATCCCCAAAACAACTTGCAACGCTCCTGGCTAACTGGCCGGTGGGGCGTCTGCTCTTCACCCGTCCCGGGGCCGGTTCAGCCAACCCGGCCGTGGTGGTGATCACCGAGCGGGGTGAGTTCTTCTTCAAGCGCCGCAATGACCGCTATTCAAGCCGCGACCAGCTCCTCTATGACCACGCGGTCATCAAGCATCTGGCCTCGGCCGGCCTCCCGGTGACCCCGGCCCTGAATACCCGCAGCGGCAGCCGCTGGTATCAGGATGAAACCGGCATCTATGAGCTGTACCCCTTCGTGTCCGGCGACGAGCACCAGCCCGGCAATCTGGCCCAGATTGCTAGCGCTGGCTCAGTGCTAGCCGATTTGCACAGAGCCGGCAAGGACTTCTTTCCGCCAGGCAAAAAGTTCTTCGAGCGTCTTTTCCCTCCGCAACCGTCGGCTGAGGGGCTGACCTGGGCACGGGAGCAGGTGCTAGCAGGCAAGCGCGATCTGGGGAGCTATTCGCAACAGGAAGCCTGCGACATCCTCGACTATGCCCTCGTCACCTGCGAGCGAGTCATTGACGAGTTGCCCGATGAGGCCTTTTTTGCCTTGCCGCAGACGGTCGTCCACGGCGATTGGCATCCCGCCAATCTGAAGTTCAACGGCCCGGAGGTCGCCGGCATCTTCGACTTCGACTGGACCGCCCGCCAGCCCCGCACGGTTGATGTGGTGGACGGCCTGCTGTACTTCTGCCGCCACAGGCCCGGGCCGCTGGTCGCTTCCGACATCCGCACCCTCACCCGTGCCTTTGAGCCAGACTGGCAGCTTATGAGTGTGTTCGCCAGGGCATACGTGGAGAAGATCAGCCTCACGCCTGAGGAGCTAGCTGCCATTCCCAACCTGATGCGCGCGCGATGGCTGTACTCGCGCGTCTTCCCGATGATTCACAAGATCCCCGAAGACGAAAAGATTCGCTACGTGATTGACGAGTTGGACAAGCCCCTTAGGTGGATCGAGGTAAATGAGGAGCGCCTGATGTCAGGAGAGTAGGGGCGGTTGGGGAACCGCCCCTACCAGCTATACTTGCGGCAAGCTGCGGTTCGACAGGCTCACCGTCCTGAGCTAGCCGAAGGAGAAGCTTGCCCTACCCAAACTATCTGCCGTTGTCTGTCGTTGTCTGCCTCCAAAAAGCCCTTGACAGCCCCCCCCCCTGCGTTATAATAGTCATACAGGGTTGGTGTCCAATATGCTATCGCGTAAGGAGGCGAGTGTTATGCGTAGACTTCCACAAGCTCAGTCCAGGAGAGGTTTTACATTAATTGAATTGCTGGTGGTGATTGCGATTATCGCAATCCTGGCAGCAATTCTGTTCCCGGTCTTTGCCAGAGCCCGGGAAAAGGCGCGACAGACAGCATGTCTGTCGAACTGCAAGCAGATCGCCTTGGCGTGGGTCATGTATATGGGGGACTACGACGAGGGCACACCTCACGGCTGCGGCCCCCGCGAGGGTTGTCAGGCGGCTTGCCCGAACGATCACTGGCCGTGCTTTGTCTGCGCCCTGCACCCCTACATCAACAACTGGCAGATCTGGCAATGCCCCACCCACTCTGCAGGCGTACCCGCCACGCCTCCAGGTTGGAATGCGTGGGCTCTCGCCCAGGGTTGGCCTAACCCCATAGCCTGTAGCTACGGCCAGAACGCGGGCCTGGGATACGTCGGCGCTGGTTGGGCTACATGGGTCAACAAGGCGACGCAGGATCCTTCGAAGCTCGTGGCGGTGGGAGAGTGCGAGATTTACGTGACCACAAACGGCGGCTATATCTGGGGCGGTGGAGGCCTGTTCTGCCAGCCGCCTGAGGTTTGTTATGCCCGGGCCGCGGCGGGATTCCACAACGGCGGACTCAACATAGCCTTCGCTGACGGTCACGCCAAATGGATGAAGCCGGAGGAACTGTACTTTAACCGCGAGTACTGGGGAGAGTTTCAATGATGTATTGACCTCACGATTAGCTTTGGGTCGGACCGCGTGACAGATGTGATCTGCAGAGAGGTGGAGTCCCCCGGCCTGCCGGCGCCGGTGTATCGCGCTCTGCGCGGGCGGACTTAGTTGACACTGATGGTGCATCGTCACCGGGGCGCAATCAGAGGTGGCGGGTGGATCTGGTAACCGTTTGCCTGATTCCACTTGAGAGGTGTGGTTACACATGGGGGCCTCGCAGCCGAGCTGTGAGGCCCCCTTTCGGTAGCGGATCCGGAACATGACCTATGACGGGGTCATTCGTGGCCTCAGGGCGCATCCTCTTGGTTCTTGAGGAAAGGTAGCTGTCACAGTAGTCTCAATAAAGAGAGCGGGTGATTACCATGATGTGGAGAGCGATGTGTGCAGTGATGCAGGTCGTTGTCTTGGCCGCAGTGGTGACCATTGTGGCAGGCATTGGGGCGTCGGCTGCTCCGGGAGAGAATATTGCCCTTGGCAAGCCATACGTGATAGAGCCGGATCCGAACTACCCATCAATGAGTACCCCTGAAGCTGACTGGTCGCACGTGCTGACTGACGGTGAGTTGATCTATGGCCCGCTGACAATAGACCTGGGACAGGTGGAGGCGATTGACCAGATACGGATGCATAGCTTCAAGACGGACCAGCCCAATGCCCAGAAGTATACCGACCATGTCAATTTCGCGGTCAGCGAGGATGGCAGGGAGTACCGGGTGGTGGCGGATGTGCATGAAGCAAGTCCAGATACCGACGTGCCCACAGGCGAGGGGTACCCAGGGGCATTATTCGCCTGGTTTGAGACCCGGCCCGACCTGGCTGCCAGAGGGCGCTATGTTCGTGTCA
>JALGTI010000124.1 GCA_029821455.1 Candidatus Zipacnadia bacterium
ACCCGCCCTGCAGGCGAAGGTAGGTGATGTCAATGCCCCACACCTGGTTGGGGTGTGCGATCTCCAGACCCCGCAGCAGATACGGGTAAACCTGGCTATCCTGCGCCCGGCGGCTCAAATTCGGCCCCGGGCAGATAGCGTATATGTCCATCTCACGCATATAGCGCTGCACCCGCTTGCGGTTGATCTGATGGCCTTCGCGCCGCAGTTGCGCAGTGATCCGCCGCGAGCCATAGAACGGGGAATCCGTGTACATCTCATCGATCCGGTGCTTGCGCCCCACCTCTTCAGGCGAGACCGCCACCGGCCGGTAGTACAGACTCCAGCGACTTACGCCCAACAACATAGAGCTAACCATCGAGCACTACAAGGGCTACGAGGTGCCAGAGGAAAAATGGGGCGGGACTATGGCTCTGTTTGTTGGGTATCACTGGTGGACTGACGGGGAACGAATCCTGGCTGAGTTGGAAGCTGCAGTCCAGCAGCTGGCCGAAGCGGCCAGTGACAGCCAGGGGATTGCACAAGCAACCAGCTGGACACCATCACAGAAGCACAGCGGGGGCCCTGCCGCCATTGAACTGTTTGAGCGTTTTGGAGTTGCCTCGGTGGCAGGCGCGGGTCTTCTGGACGGCATCAATCCGTGCGCGGCGGCTACTTTGGTCTTCATAATTTCCTATTTGAGCTTCCTTAAGAAGGGAGCTCACGGTGTCTTGGCAGCAGGGCTTTCCTTCGTAGTTGGCATCTTTTTGGCTTACCTTGCGCTGGCCTGGGCGCCTTCATCGAACTGCATAAAGCCATCCCCCCAAGCTGAGCATTTCGCAACAGCAAGCGTTGTGGACGGTGAGGCACTGTTAGGACCCGGATTTGTCATATCAGACAGGGAGGAAGTGAGAAAGAGGGTGAAGAAACATAGATAATAAGCCCCCAAGTAGACAGCATGCCACCCGCATCTGACTGATGCCACAATAGTGAAGGCAAACAGAGCGCGAAAAGCTCCCTTCTACCCTTGACAAAGCTGCGGCGACACACGGTACAATATGGCTGCGAACCTCGTCCTGTGTCCGGTGGGGTCATGCATTCGCATAGGGCAGGTGAGTAGTTGCGAGTAAAGAATGTTACAGCCAACAAGAGATGGGAAATCTCGGTTGTAGGCGTAAGTACCAGATTATCACAAGGCACGCTTTTCGTGCCACCAGGAGGGATGCAGATGTACCGACCTACTGTAGGTGACACCAGTTGGTTCACGCACGACCGCTTCGGCCTGTTCATCCACTGGGGGATTTACGCACTACCCGCTCGCTGCGAGTGGATCAAGCAGTACGAAGAGATTCCCGACGACGAGTATCAGAACTACTTCGACCACTTCTACCCAGACCTGTACGACCCGACCGCCTGGGCACAGGCGGCACGTGATGCGGGTATGAACTACTTCGTCATCACCACCAAGCACCACGACGGTTTCTGCCTGTGGGATACAAAGCTCACGGACTACAAGGTAACCAACACGCCCTGGGGCCAGGACCTAATCCGGCCGATGGTGGAGGCATTCCGCGAAGCCGGTCTCAAAGTCGGCTTCTACCATTCCCTGATTGACTGGCACCACCCGGATTTCGTAATTGACAACACGCACTCAATGCGCAATCACCCCGACCGCGCCAAGCTCAACGAGCCCCGCGATCAGACCAGGTACATCGAGTATCTGCACGGCCAAGCTCGCGAACTGCTCACCGAGTTTGGGCAGATTGACGTAATGTTCTACGACTTCAGCTATCCGTCTGAGACCCCGGGCGCGGGCAAGGGGCGCGATGACTGGAACAGCGAGGAGCTGCTCCGGCTCACGCGCGAACTGCAGCCCAATATCATCGTCAACGACCGCCTCGACCTGCTCGATGTCGAGGGCGGCTGGGACTACCGGACGCCGGAGCAGGTGGCGGTGCGCGAAGGCGTCAAGGTTGACGGCGAGCCGGTGGTCTGGGAGACCTGCCAGACCTTTTCCGGGGCGTGGGGATACCATCGCGACGAGGAAACCTGGAAGAGTGTTGACCAACTGGTGCAGATGCTGATTGATACCGTCAGCAAGGGTGGCAACTTGCTGCTCAACGTCGGGCCGACGGCGCGCGGCGAGTTTGATGACCGCGCGATGGACCGCCTCGCGGGTATGGGCGAGTGGATGAAGCGCCATAGCCGCTCAATCTACGGCTGCGGGCCGGCACCAGCTGAATTGCAGGCCCCGCCAGACTGTCGCCTGACATATAATCCCGAGACCAACCGCATCTACGTGCACATCTTCGCCTGGCCCTTCAAGCAGTTGCATCTGGACGGCTTCGCCGGCAAGGTGGCCTATGCCCAACTGCTCAACGATGCCTCTGAGCTCAAGATGCGCGAGACGGCAGTGGACAACCGATGGTTCGACCGGAATGTGGCCAAGACGCTGACCCTGGAACTTCCCGTCAAGCAGCCCCGCGTCACCGTCCCAGTCGTCGAGTTGTTTATGCAATAGAAGCGGTTTCGAACCCCCTTGTGTCCAGGTTCGGGGGGTCTAGGTTTTTCGACGGTTATATGTAATAATAGCGGGTCAGAAGTGATGACCGGTAGCCCGAAAGCCCTACCTACTGCTGAGCGATGACCACTGGGCGAAGATCGGGCAGTTCTCGAAGCTATCCTGTGGGTGTTGAAGACGGGGGCGCGCTGGCGCGAGCTGCCGGATGAGTATCGCAGCCCCAGCACCTGTTGGCGGCATCTTTAGCAGTGGGAGGAAGACCGGCTGTGGATGGAGATCTCGGGCGGTTCGGCGGCTCTGCGCCGCCGGTCCCAGAACCTTCCCCTGAGGGATGGGTTTGTCCAGAGTGCGGCGCACTTGTCCCGATGAATCAGACTGTCTGTCCGAAGTGCGGTTGGGCCAAAGGCTCCACACCTACGCCCGCACCGCCTACGCCTGCCCCCGGGTACATCCCAAGTTCGGCAGAGCAACGGCGCCTGACTCTCGGGGCGAAAGCGCCCTGCGCATTAGTTTCGGGACCCTGTGCGTTTTTCGCCAGGATAGCCTTGGCGTAGGGCCACGTTGTGAAGCTGACAGTCACCGGGGCCGAATCGCTGAGGCCCAATGGTGACACCCTTAGCAAACCCAAGCCCAAGTCAGGAAGACTCTTATATGTATGCCACTAAGAATAGCATCGGGACACAATCCACTTGCGGTTGGTCTTTCGCGTGAGCCGACTACGCGTGGGGTCCCAAAGCCAATCTACGCCGTCACGACTGACACCTCTAACCGCAGATTCTGCCCGACGGCCCGGTCTTGACTTCTATCGAACACAGCCTCAGGCGGCCGCCCTGAGAAAACTACTCAAACCACGGCTGGTCTTTTACCCACCGGGCGGCCCGGAGGCGCTTATTTGGCTTCTATGCGCCAGCTAGGCATACCCGGGTGGCAGGGGCCTTGCCGCCGGTGTTGCTGTGGGGCACAATAGAGGGCAGAGGAACGTGGCGTAACTCATTATGTGGAAAGCAGGATGGCCTTTTCACCGGGACAGGGGACGAAAACGCCCTGTCCATCAGTTCTGGGACCCTACCGCGCTATGCAGACACGAAGTCACGCAGGTATTCTGCGCTCTCCTCAGGCAGCACAGAATTGATCCAGATGCCCGTCCCCAGTTCAAAGCCGGCTGCCGTGGCAAGGCGGGGCAGGATTTCGATGTGCCAATGGTAGTAATCCTCACAGCTATCGCGCAGCGGGGCTTCGTGGAGGACCAGATTGTAGGCTGGGTCGCCCAAGGCATGGTATAAGGCATTCAGCGTCGTCCGGAGCGCCCGGGCCAGAGGTTCAACTGGGGAAGCGTCGCCTGGTGTCAACACGGCTGCGTGCTGCTTGGGAATGAGCCACGTCTCGAAGGGCCACCGCGAGGCAAACGGCTCCAAAACAACGAAGGCGTCTGTCTCCAGCACAATACGCTGGCCAGCGTCCAGCTCATTCTGTATCGTCTCGCAATACACGCAGTGTATTCGGTCATCGTAGTGTTGGCGCGCCGCCTCAATCTCCAGGCGCACGCTGGTGGGAGCTATGGGCGTGGCAATGATTTGGGTGTGCGGATGGGTCAGCGACGAACCCGCAGCCAGTCCGTTGTTGCGGAACAGAGCTACGTAGCAAAGTCGCCGGTCCTGCTGCAACGCCATAAAACGTTCGGCGGCTGCCTGTAGAACCAGACCGATATGCTCGACGCTCACGGTGGCCGGACTGTCATTGTGTACCGGGCTTTCGACGATGACCTCATGCGCACCAACGCCGGTCACGCTGGTGAACCAGTGCGGCTGACTGACGACAACCTCTCCATCCGGCCTCAGGGCGGGGAAGGCATTAGGCACCACCCGCACCTGCCAGCCAGGCGAATCAGCAGGGCCGTCCCCTTCTCGGTAGGCGAGCACCTCCGGGGGCGTCTTGCTCTCGTTCCCCGGACAGAACGGACAGTCCGGTGAGTACTCGGGCTCTGGCTCCGTGGTGGACACGGTAGCCGCCAGGTCCCGCGGCCGCTTGGCTCGCTCGGTGGCCATTATCACCCACCGTTTCGTCGCTTGGTCCTGCCTGATCTCTGACATGCTCGTACCCTCCTAATTCGTATACGTCCACGCGGCGCTGTCGTGCCTGGCTAGATTAGGTATTCTCTGTGCTGCATCCTGGGTCCTTCTGCTTGCGAGGTATGCAAACCCACAGCGCGATCGCAACCACCACTAGTTGTGTTGCGATTCCCAGGGGCCACTGGGCAGGCGTGACGTTGTGCTGAAAGCTGTGATGAAACACGCTGAGCCATGCCGTCCCTGTCCAGCCCCTGAACCAGGCGCCCAAGGGCGGCACTTTTTCGATGAGGTCTATGAGTATGCCGAAGAGTGCCCCGCCCAGCACCACTCGCCGGTCTGGCTGCCTCCGCACCAGCCATAGGATCAGCAAGGCACCAAACACGAAGTTGAGGGTGCCCAGAGCCGCTTCGGGAGCAGTTGGCCCACCGTGTTCGACTCCGTAAACCGCGTGGGAATCCAGGTGGGGGGTGAAGTCCAAAAGGAAGTGGCTGACGAAGGCTGCGGGCCAGGCGAGCCAGGGCCGGCGCAACACCTTGCCGATCGCTGCTCCCGCCAGGATATGGGGTGTCGCTGTCATGAGCGAGCTACCTCCCGCGGTTGCTGATGGGCCTTTTCACAACATCACCCAGTCGCCCCTTGGGTGGGATCCGCCAAGTGAACAACCCGTGGCTGCCAACCGAGACGACGCAATAGTGAAAGGTAGTCTTCGGATTGCATTTCTTCAGGGCGCTTATCGGCCAACGCGATCAGCACGCCCTCCATCACGTTGGTGCCAAAGGAGCGCCCCTCGAGTTCGGGCGTGGTAGTGACGAGGGTTGCGAGCCCGCGTTCGCGCAACAGGCTGACGTCGTCCGGTGTAGTGGTGTTGGTAATGATGGTCTTGCCGTCCATACGGCCCGGTAGGTGGCGGCGGATGTAGTGGAAGTCGCCCGCTACGATGTCTGCCCACTCAAAGAATCGAGCGTGTTTGGGCCTGGTCTTCTCTTGCTTGCTTCCTGTCGGATATAGCACACTAATGGGCAGGCGTCGGAGAATGGGGAGCAACAGGGCGGCGAGCACCCTGATAGTACGTAGAGAACGAACCGGGATTGGCAAGCCCAGGCTGAATATTAGGTCGCCGAACATCGTTTGGCAACGTGCCTCCGTGAACGCTTCAGCCATACCGAAGCGGTCCACTGCACTAACCAGGAGAACCTTCTTTCCCTCTAGGTCCAACTCACCGTGCTGCGCCAGCCAGCGAATCGTCTCGCGTTCCAGGGTATTCTTCAGAACGCTCCCGTCAACGACGGGCGTAACCCTCGCCGACTCCGCTAGCCTGCGTGACTGTTCGATGACGTAGCGTTTCTTGCCTGCGACGAGATACAGGTCGGTTCCTCCCAGGCCGATCGCAGCCACTTCGCCGTCCAACTGAGCAATCATTGCGCAAGCCTTGTCGTAGTCCCCGTCCACGCCGATGCGCTCGATGGAGAGATGCTGTCCCAGCATCTCCACTTCCACCGCGTGGTTGCGTTTGGAGGAGCCGAGGCTAACGCTGACAACACGAACGGCTCGTGAGTTCGTTGTCTGGGGTGGTGTGGTCATTCTGTCACCTCTCCCTTTGCAGTGCTATTCTTGCCAACCTGGTCTCCGACTATCAGAGGCCCGGACACGAGCCAAGCGATGTTTACCCATCATCCTTTCGTCGTGTCCGTATGCCCACCTTCCGGCCGGATGTCATTCTGATGGACCTGAAGATGCCCAAGCTGGATGGAATCGAGGCGACAAGACAGATCAAAGCAGAGCTGCCTGAGTGCGCTATCGTTGTCCTGACCATCTTCCACGATGATACATACCTGTTTCAGGCCATCAGGGCGGGGGCGCAAGGGTACGTGCTGAAAGACGGCCCACCGGAGCAAACCGTTGAGGTTATCAGGGCTGCTGCGTGCTCGGGACTTCCATCCTGACGTCGTGGCAGACAAGCTCTGCGGCGTGTACCAACAGGTGCTGAAGGAGCGAAGGGGGGCGGCTATTCTGTCTGTCCCTCACATTGGGGGAGGGCGAGCTGGCAGTATTGCGCGTGCGATAGGAGGACTATGATGATAGGTCTGGGCTGTGACCACAACGGCTTTGGCCTCAAGCAGCGACTGCATTCCTTCCTGACTGAATATGGGGAGGAGGTCTGGGACTTCGGTACGTTTTCCCGTGAACCGGTGGACTACCCGGACGTCGCCGTCGCGGTGGCCGAAGCGGCACGAGCAGGTCTGATTGAGCGGGGCATACTGGTCTGTGGAACCGGGCTAGGGATGGCGATCGCCGCCAATAAGGTGCCAGGAATCTTTGCCGCACCGGTGGTAGATCCGGACACGGCACGGCTTGCCTGCATGAGCAACGACGCGCAGATTATTACGCTGGGCGCCAACCTAGTTGGCCCTGGCTTAGCCTGCGCGATCGTTGAAGCATGGCTGACTGCCAAGTTCCGGGGCGGCAGGTCAGCGCGCAAGGTAAACAGAATACGCACGTTGGAACAACGCTATTGCCGGGATGCTGGGCCTGTTTTGCTGGGAGGCCGGTAGCGATGCTGACAACCAGCGTTCTGTGTCTGTTGGCCTATCTAGTCGGTTCGATACCCTCCGGATACCTGCTCGTGTGGGCGACTCGCCGGGTAGACGTACGAGACCATGGCTCGCACAACGTGGGCACGATCAACGTCTTTCGGGTCGGTGGGCTCTGGCTTGGCTTGGTGACGCTGTTAGCCGACATCGGCAAAGCCCTCGGCATTGTGCTATTAGCCGCCGCGGTGACGCCGTCTGTCTGGACGGTCGCGAGTGCCGCTTTTCTCGTGATGGTCGGGCACGCCTATTCTGCCTGGTTTTTGCTGCAAGAGCGGCGGTTTTCGGAGGGCAAGAGCGTAGCCTGTGCCCTGGGTGTTCTCCTGGGACTGGTCATCCTGGGGGCGTTGCCTTGGTGGGTGGCCGTAGCTCCGGTGGGCGTGTGGGTGGCAGGTCTGCTTGGCCCCCGCCTGCTGGCGGGCCGCTGGTGGCCGATATCCCCGGCAACGATGGCAGCGACGGTCGCCATCCCTATCGCCGTATGGGCCGCACGCCCTGCCCCGGCGTATCTGGCCCTCGCAGTCGCGATGGCCGCGCTCATTCTGGTACGGCACAAGAACAATATCAGACGCCTGCTGGCCGGAACGGAACCGTGTGCCGGACAATCCCTGCCGCCGGAGCCCAGTGAACTGTGCGGCCTGACTGTATTGTAGTGTCTTCGCCATCGCTCGACCAGGGCCATCGCATCCTGTGTTGTGTCCTATTCTGCTTTCGCGGTGATCTTCAGCGTGAACGCGTGCTGGCAGGGCTTGGTGGCCGGCATCTTCACGCGGAGACTATCCGTGCCCTGGGACCACTGCAGGGGCTTCTTCGAGCCCAACAGCCTGACTTCGCCGATCGCCCCGGTGTAGAGACGTAGGTGGGATCCAAGCGAACGGACCCGTAGTTCCTTGCCCGGCCAGGC
>JALGTI010000125.1 GCA_029821455.1 Candidatus Zipacnadia bacterium
TCCGGCGGAGGGGCTACTGGGCATTTCGAACGCCGTCGTTGGGGTGCTGCCGTTGTGGGTGATGTGCGATCCGGGGGATGTGGGCAGCGTGGTTGATAGCTCCAACCTGCATGCGCCCGCGCTGTTTATCTATGATGGTTACCCCGGTGGCCTGGGCTTTGCCCGCAAGACCTATGACCTGATTGAGGAGATATTGCAAGCCGCGCTCGAGGTCATCGAGAGTTGCGACTGTGAGGGTGGCTGTCCCTCGTGTGTGGGCGCGCCGCTGCCCCCGCTGTACGCACAGCGCGAGGACATTGACACCCGTGCCTCGTGTGTGGGCGCGCCGCTGCCCCCGCTGTACGCACAGCGCGAGGACATTGACACCCGTGGCAAGGTCCCCGACAAGGAAGCCGCCATCTGCATGCTTCACGACATTCTGGGCCTAGAGCCGTATGAGCCGAAGCTGCCGCCGGGGTATGCCGAGCAAGAAGCGCCTGCGGCTGAGGAGCCCGCAGCGCGGCCCCCGGAATCCGTGGCGGCAGCCCCGCAGAGGCCTGAGCGCGTGGCGCCCCTCGACCTCAATCCCCTGCCTGAGCATATTGACCGCAGGATTCGCCAGCAGCTAGGAACCCGGCAACAGAGACGCTCCCACAAGTGATATAGATGCCGGAACTCCCTGAAGTTGAGACCATCCGCCGTGATTTGCAGCAGCTAGTAGTCGGCCGCCGGATAGTCACGGCCCGGTTGCTTGATGAAAAGGCGCTAACCGGCGGCTCGAAACGGGCCTTCGCGAGGCGGCTGAAGGGCCGCCGTATCACCGCTCTGGACCGGTGCGGCAAGGTGCTCATCATCTATCTCGATAACGACACTGCCCTGCTGGTGCACTTCCGAATGACCGGACGGCTGTATCCGCCGCCTCCCGACGCCGATCTGCCCACGCATAGCCGCGCGTTCCTGACGTTGGACAACGGCCGCCGGCTTATCTTCGAGGACCTCAGACGCTTCGGGACGCTGGAGATCCTCCCCGCCGACAAGATTGATGAGTCAGTAACGATGCGCAAGATCGGCTGCGATGCGCTGGACAGCGCCCTGACTGCCGATATGCTCCTGGAGATGGCGCAGAGGCACCGTGTCAGCATCAAGGAATTCCTGCTTGACCAGACGCATCTGGCCGGCGTCGGCAATATCTACGCATCTGAGGCCCTATTCCGCGGCCGGATTCACCCGCAGACGCCGGCCTGTGAAGTGAAACCAACGCAGATGCGGTTACTGCTGAAAGCGTTGCGGGAGACGTTGCGCGAGGCGATTAAGTATGGAGGGACAACCGTCTCAGACTACGTTACCGGGCAGGGCGTGCCCGGGGGCTTCCAGCGCAGACTGCGGGTATATGGCAGAGAGGGGGAGAGGTGCCGCAGAAGGGGCTGTGATGGAGCAATCCAGCGAATTGTCCAGGGCCAGCGAAGCACCTTCTATTGCCCCGCGTGCCAGAAGCGCTCATGCCCATGATTTCTTCAGAACGTATGTGAAATGTCTGGTTTTGCGTTATAGTTGAAAGGGTTGGCTTACTGCAGCAACATTCACAGCACACGACGCAGCAGGTATGGAAGCTGAGAGCAATGACTGCACCCAACAATCCGGTGCCCGAACGCAGCGCTTATCCCAGCGATCTGGCTGCTGCCCAATGGCAGATTATTGAACCGGTGCTGCCGCTGCCTCTCCAAAGACTACGAAGCGCTGATCTACATCGCCACGATCTATCTTCTGCCACATAGGCTCGCACCAGGCTGAAAAGTGACTTCTCACACACCCTCTAGTACAACCCTTACTGTCACGTACCGGTTGAAGGGATCCGCGATTCTGGCAAGGAAAGACGCCACGCTAAGTCTACAGATACGGGGGAATGGATATGCAGACCCTTGCTATCAACGGCGGCCCAAGGGCCGTCGAGAAGCTGACACCTGAGCCGCCCAAGGTGGGGCTGGAGGAGCTGGCGGAGATTATTGACCTGTGGCCGCTAAGCCACGAGGCCAAGGCTGGCATCAACCGCATCCTGGACGCGGAGAGCCCGGCCGGGCCGCATATGTTCCGCTACTATCACCCTGACGGCGAGAGTGTGGTGGACAAGGCCGAGCAGGAGTTTTGTGAACTGTTCGGCTGCACCTACGCGCTGGCGGTCAACTCCGGCACCTCAGCCCTAATGGCAGCTTACGTGGCCTGCGGCGTGGGGCCGGGGATGGAGGTTATCGTGCCGGGCTACACGTTCTTTGCCACTGCCGCCACGGTTGTCGCCGCCAGGGCAATTCCTGTCATCGCCGAGATTGATGACAGCCTCACCATTGATCCTGACGACATCGCCGATAAGATAACGCCACAGACCAAGGCCATCGCGCCAGTGCACATGGCCGGGTTTGCCTGCGATATGGAGGCCATATTGGAGATTGCCCGCGAGCACGACCTGATGGTCATCGAGGACTGCTGCCAGGCGGATGGCGGCTGGTACAAGGGCAAGCGGCTGGGCACGTGGGGAGATATGGGCTGCTTCTCATTCGATGCCTACAAGCTAATGAGCAGTGGCGAGGGCGGGATGGTCTGCACCGATGACGAGATGCTGTACGTCCGCGCTCAGAGTTGGCACGATACCGCGGCCTGCTGGCGGCCGGACCGCTATGCCCGCGAGCGGATGGAAGGCGAGCTGTTCTGCGGCGAGAACTATCGGCTCTCCGAGGTGCAGGGAGCCATCGTCCGCGCCCAGCTTCGCAAGATTGACCAGAAGATCAAACACCTGATTGCCAACCGCAACCGCGTGCGTGATGGCATCAGCGCAGATGAGTTCCTGGGGCTGCAGATGGCCAGGGACAACGACCCGGACGGTGGGGCCGGCACCGACATCGCCTTCTTCTGCCCGACCGCCGAGAAGACCAGACAGGTTATTGAGGCCTTGCAGGCGGAGGGCGTGCCGGCCGGCGGCATTTATGACCAGAGCGTGCGGGACTGGCACCATTACGACCATTGGGAGCACATCTTGGAGCAGAAGACTCCAACCACCGAGGGCTGCCCGTACACCTGCCCGTACTATGAGGGTCAGCTTCCCGACTACTCCGAGGATATGTGCCCCAAGACATTGGACTACCTGAGGCGCACGGTACGGGTCAGCATCTCAGCAAGCTGGACGCCGCAGGACTGCGCCGCCGTGAGCGCTGGCATCAACAAGGTGGCGGCGGCTTTTCTGTTGTGAACTAGTGCTTAGTGCCATAAGTCAGCGCATCTTTCTGCTGTTGTACGGGAACTGGCAAGAGCGTCGCGGATCCGCTGGAGGCAACTGCTTTGTGCGCTTCTGGTGTCGCCACAATGCACATCACAGGCATGGCAGTACCTTTGTGTCAGTGCAGACCAGACGACTGCGGGCTTTGGGCCTGAGGACTTGCAGGCAATCAGGTGGGTACGGGCGCTAACCCCCAGATGCGCTCCAGGAGCTCCCCGAACAGTGCGCGTGTGATGCTGACTTCAGCCATCTGTAGCACCAGTCGTCGCGCGTGGCGCACCAACCTCGCGCCAATCTTGATCAGTCGCTCCCGCAGACTGGTCAGACTCCAATGCGCCATCTCCTTGGGCAGCACCAGCCGTCGCAAGAAGTTGCCCAGGTTATAGGCTAGGACAAACAGGGCCAGCCTGACGGCATTGCCCTTGAACTTATGACACGAAAGTCGCATCCACTCCACGGCATGCTTGCCTTCCTTGATCCACGCGCCGTCGCCGGAGCTATGGCGCGTAGGCGACTGCTCACAGGTGCCTCGTGCCCTGTAGAAGCGAACGACAACTGTGGTCGTCATGCGGAGACTGGTGACTACAGAACCGCCAACTCCTGCAGTGTAGGATGCACTATGGTACGGATGATATCTGCCGCTGTGAGAGCTCAGGCTGCGGGACGACTTGGCTGAAACGTTCCTGCAATGGTCATGTAACCGGCTCTAGCGTTCCATGATGAAGCGCGCTTCATGAGGGTGCAGACATCAGTACGGCCTGCGAAGGCGAAGCGTGTGCCGGCCGAGCGGCAGGGGCTCTTTCAGCGTGACCCACGCCTCTGTTGGGCTTGCCCATTCGATGAGGCTCGGCTCGCCCTCATCGATGCTGATCGTCGACCCCGGCATGAGGCTCTGCCCCTGGATGGCTAGCCGCCTGCGTGCATTGTCGAGTGAGGCCCTCCGGATGACGCTCGGGCGGTTGATGCCGCGGCACTCCTCGACCTCCACGAAGTCCCAGTAAGTCGTGGCGCCGCGCGACATCGAGTCGTCGGACAGCCCAATTGTCGCTTGCCCCGCATCGCCCGTGCGGAACGTGACCACTGGCGTCAGCCAGGGATCCCACGTTGCCTGTCCCCGATGCGCCTGCAACGGCTCGCCACCGGGCGCCAGAGCCTCCAGCAGGGGCGCGCCGGCGCCCGATCCGATCAGACAGTAGGCGGTCAGCGTGTACCATGTGTCGGGCTCCAGCGAGAGTGTCTGCCGGGCGGTGCACGCCGCCTCACCGCGCACCATTCTCAGGCACCGCTGTCCGTGCGACGCCGGCTCATGTTGGTTAGGAACCTCCTCAAGCGACCCGTAATTCACGATCTCCGCCGTCCCCGCCAGCTCCCAGACACCATCCTCCTCAAACCCCGCGTTGCCGACGAGCTGCGCGTAGTCACCATCACCGTAGTAATCCGTCCGTCCGGTATGATAGTAGTGCCGGATCAGCTCGTTGACGTGGGCGATAGTGTCGGTGCGAGCCCGATAGAACGGCCAGAACGCGACACCCGGCATCGGCGTCAGCGATGAGTCATTGGCGAGCATGTGGAGCTGCTCGTCGAGGAAATCCTTGAAGTCGTACTTGTCCGAGTCGTCGCCCAGGAAAGGCTTCGACTGCGAGATATAGAGGCCGTAGATTGTCTTCGCCAGAATCCCGGGCATGCGTTGGCTCTAGGTTGTCGGCCCACGGCACCCACGTGTAGAACTGCGGGTTGCCCTCGCGCAGGTACATCTCGTACAGCAGCAGGTCACAGTGGTCCAGCACCGCCCACAACTCGTCGTCGTAGGTGGTGCCCTCCGGCACGTACTCGCTCACGCCCGCCGCACCCATCCGCCACCCTCCCCCCACGAAGATCCGCCGATCCGGAAGACGCTCGCGGGTCAGCTTCAACGCTTCGCAGATGCGCGCTGAGTCTTCGCTTCCGTCCGGGCTGCCGATCTCATCGATGGCGATGGCATCAAAGCCCCCAGGCAGCGCTCCACCAAGGTCATTCTCCAACGCCCCGCACCAGTAGTCGGCCAGCTCCGTCGGCGTCTCGCGCCCCGGCGCCTTGGCGGCAATCACGTGGTACGCAAACATCACGCCCTTCGCGCGCAGCTCCTGCACGAGCCCAGCGTCCTCGGTCGTTCCGGTGACGATGTTCACGCAGTTGAACGTGTCCGCCCAGAGCGGCAGGCTCTGGTCCGAGAAGCCGTACATCAGCACATGTGGGGCCGGGGGCATCGGCCGACGTTCGTCGGCGCCGGAGCATCCCACATCCACAGTGAGCATGACCAGAGCTAACGCAAGCAGCCTTGTTCGCATCGTCGATCATTTGTCCCTCGCCGCAGCCAGGCGGGCGGCGAAGGCGCAAGACGCCTTCTCGATTTGAGTGTTCAGTTGCGCGTCCAGTTTCTTGCCCCAAAGGCCACCACCAGTGGCTCGGGTCGTAACAGACGAAAAAGAGAGACTGGGGCCCTCGTGGAGCTCGGCCCCAGCCTTACGTGCTGCTACTTGCAACACGACTTCTTTGGCTTTTCCTCTTCGCACTTCTCTGCCTTTTTCTCTTCGCACTTCTCTTCCTTCTTGGGTGCGCAGCACTCCTTACACATATGTCTCACCTCCCTCTATTGAATGGGCAATGATTTCGCCTACTTAGTCGCTACCGATCAGTTCTAGGACTTCACTATCGCTGAGACACTGGGTCTTGAGTATTTCGTCGAGCAACTCAAGCACCTTATTAACCGTCTCGTCAGCAATTGCGTAGTAGACGTGGGTGCCCTCTTTACGCGTGGCAACTAGGCCGGTGGTGCGCAGACTATTCAGGTGGCACGATATGGTAGACTGATTGCCCTCAAGGGCCTCGGCTATATCGCAAACCGTCATCTCGCCTTCGCTGAGCAGATCTAGGATGTGCAATCTGGTATGCGAAGCGAGAGCTTTCAGAATACCGACCCTAAGATGGTGGACGCACTTGATGGTGATCCCCTGCCCTTCGCGCAAACATTGTAATATTGCAATAGCTAAATATATTATATCGCAATGTCTGACCTCTGTCAATACCGATCGTTGTTCTTTCTCACGCGAGGGTGGTAGCGGCAACCGCAGCCAGGCGGGCGGCGACATCGCCCCAATTGATGACGTCGCAAAACCGGTCAATGTACTCGGCGCGCCGGTTCTGGTACTGCAGGTAGTAGGCATGCTCCCAGACATCGAGAACCAGAATTGGCGTGACGTCCCACTGCGCCAGGTTCTGGTGCTTTTCGGCCTGCAGAACCACCAGTTGCGAGCCTAACGGCTGCCAGGCCAGCACGCCCCAGCCTGAGCCCTGCACGCTGTTGCTGGCAGCCAGAAACTGCGCTTTGAAGGTAGCCAAGGAAGTGAAATCCTTCTCGATCTGCGCCGCTAATTCTCCCTCGGGTTCACCACCGCCGTCCGGGCTCATATTGTGCCAGAACAGCGTGTGGAGCAGGTGGCCGGAGTAGTTGAAGGCCAGCGCATCACATAGGGCACGAATAGCCGAGAGGTCGCCCGCCTGCTGGGCGGCCTTTATCTTCTCCTCAGCCTCATTGAGACCCTGAACATACCCCGCGTGATGCTTGTCGTGATGCAGACGCATCGTCTCCTCGTTTAGAAACGGCTCCAATGCATCATAAGCATACGGCAAATCGGGTAGTTCGTGTGGCATAGCCATACCTCCCCTGATGGACTTTCTCTCTGTGCAAGCTCACCTAGCTTAGGAACCGCGAGTGGTCTGTCCTTTCCTATCACTTACCGTGCGGGCACTGCTTGAAGCACAGGAACCAGTCCAGGCAGTAGTAATCGTCGCCTGCTTCCTCAACCCGTTCCTTGGCGGCGCCGCAGGAGCCCGGAGGCGGAATTATCACGTCTTCGCCGAGCTGCCAGTTAGCGGGGGTTGCGATGTGGTGTTCGTCGGAGTGCTGCATAGCGATGAGCAGGCGCTTGATCTCCTCCATGTTGCGGCCATTGGACAGCGGATAGTACAGAATTGCCCGCACCATCGCCTCCGGGTCAATGATAAAGACCGCCCGCACCGCCTGCGTGGTGCTTGCTGAGGGCTGAAGCATCCCGAACTTCTTGGAGACCTCCATAGTGAGGTCGCTGATGACCGGGAAGTTCACCTCAACATTCTTCATCCCCCTGTACTCAATCTTCTCTTTGATGGTGCGTAGCCAGGCGATGTGGCTGAAGGTGCTGTCAATTGACAGCCCCACCAGCTCGCAGTTCAATTCCCGCAGCTCTTCCTGCATGCTGGCGAACGTCATGAACTCGGTGGTGCAGACCGGCGTGAAGTCGGCCGGATGTGAGAAGAATATCACCCACTTCCCCGCATAGTCGTCGGGGAAATTAATCGGCCCTTGCGTCGTCTCGGCCTTGAATGATGGAGCCTTCTCGCCAATCAACGGCAGTCTGCTTTCGTCTTCAGAACACATTCTGACATCCCCTTTCTTTTTTCGCAGCATTGCTTGGCTGCGTTCTGCCCACGTTCACCTCGTGTCCTCAGCATGGATCTGCAGATGGTCAGTCTCAATCTCCACCAGTGTCCCAAAGAACTCCTTCATCCGTGGCTCGGTCGCCTCGTCCCGGAACTTCGCGTAGGCTTTGATAGCGCGGTCCTCGCGCTCGTAGCCCTCGCGCGAGTTCTCCCCACCATCGGCGCTGCAGGTAGCTGAGGACAGCTCGGTCTTGTCTATCTTCAGGAACTTGCAGATAGCCGAGGCATGTTCGGCTTCCACCTTCATCAGTGACTTGAATTTGGCCAGCATGTACTCGTCCCCAGACGCGGTTGCCTTGTCCCGTGCACAGGCATAGAAGGCAGCATTCCCCAGCTCCAGCTCCAGCGCTGCCTCCAGGTTCTTTCGCGAGACCTCAGACAGTTCCACATCGAATTCACCGGAGGCCCAGTCGTGCGCATCAATGATGTAGTTAGCCTCCGCCCCGCAGAACGGACAGCGAGATGGCGGGCTCTCCCCAATGTAGGGGTCCCCACAGAT
>JALGTI010000126.1 GCA_029821455.1 Candidatus Zipacnadia bacterium
GTGACAGCCTTGGCCATCCCCTCACTTGCGGCAGCGACCAGGTCCTGGTCCAGCGCCCAACCCGCTCCCACAAAGGCAGCCATCACTACACAAACTGCTATAGTCTTTCGCACTTCATATCACTCTTTTCATACAGTTACACCGCAGCGCGCTGCTACTCTGCAAGCCGCTCGGCCACTGACACGTTGCTGATCCTCAGTTCGTCAATCGCCCCATCTATACATAAGTATGGTACATCCCAGCCCGAGGGCGTGTTTCCTATCTCTATCCTACTGAAACCACCCGCCTCGAAACATGGTTCGAAGAAAACCTGCATCCCCGCACCGTCCAGCAGTAGCCACAGGTACTGCCTCTCGCCGGTGAGGTCCCAGGAGACCAGCAGGTGGTGCCACTGCTCTAGGTCGGCCCCGCTTGTGCTTAGCTGCAGATACTCTCGCGTCCCCTCGTCTCGGTCGTACGGGCCCGCTCCCAGCGAAGCGGTCAGCAGCAGCTGCGTACTGGGATGGCGGTCAACATCCAACTGAAAGCCACTGGCCTGGGCCGGCTCGCAGTGCAGGAAGTAGTGCCAGCCCTGGTCATGCCACAGGCGTTGGGCTGGCCGTGGACGAACCCAGAATTCGACGGTGGCCTGCGGCCCGATGTCTAGGTTCGAGGCATCTACATCAAAGCGCCCGTCTGGCATCTCCAGATACAGTGCCTGCCCAAACTTCCCCTCCACCTGGCGGTGATCACCCACAGCGCCGACAACCTCACTATCGAAGTTCTCGTGGAAGACTGTGTTTTCATCCTCATCGAAGGGCGCTTCGGGTAACTCACTGAGAGCGCAGTGGGAGACTAGCCGCGAGAGTTCCTCCAGCCCAACATGCTCCCCCCCCAGCGTATCACCCGGCACGTCTGACATCTTCAACTCGCCGGTCTGGTATGTTCCTCGCACCACCGCGATCTGATCTACTGTCAGACCCGCCTCCTGCCCAATTATTGCAATGCTAACCGCTTTTTCTTTATCAACGTTGAAGTTATATGCCATTGCCGTCCATCGTCGCCCCGGTGCGACCCGGCGCTCGCGCTTGCCGTGGATATCCACAAAGAACCCATCCTGGTCTGGTCCCCGGCTGGCGCCCAGGCCCGCACCAGCAGCGTGTACTCCCCCGGCTCCAGCTTCACGCCACCGCTGGCACCAGTAGATTCATCGCCCAATGCCATTGCATACCCGCCGCAAGACTCTGGCAGCTCCACAGGCGTGAGGCCCTGTGTTACGCCGTAGTTCTCGATCTCAGCCTTCAGCATCACATCCGCCTCGGGTATCTCCACTGCAACCGCTGAGCTCATTGCTGCCACCGCAAGCACGACTACGAGGGTGAATGAATTCATATTCTGTCTCCTTGTCTTCGCAGGCCATGACTTGTTCTGGCTGTCACAGGCCTCCCGCAGTTCTGAGCCGACATTTCGGTTCTCGTCCTTGCCAGGCCTAGCGTTACTTGCCGGCAGCGCAAATACCTCCCAATGCCGACTGCTTTTCGCTATCCTGCCCTTTGGCATCTCCCCCATTGCATTGCGCATGGAAATATCCCCGGAGGTCCTGATGCAGGGTTTGAAGGAACTCGGCACTAGTACCTCAGAATCATGCGTGCTCGCAAAGCCAGCATGCAGGACAACTGGCAATGGTGGTACGAGAGAGGGTGGTGGCGGGCAAGCGGGGCCTGTGGCATCACTATGTAGGAGGAGCAACATGCCAGGACGCGTGTTCACTGATGTTGTGGTGCCCATGGCCGTGCTCTACGCGATGGTTTACCTGGGGAACGTAGTCTATGGAGAGAGAATTGGAGCCTATGTCGGCGCATCTCTTGGCATTTCAGTTGTAGTTGCATACTACGGCAGGGGTCTGTGCTCCTGACTTGGCTTTCCAGAGATGAAGTCTTTCTACAAATAGGGAACTCTACAGCGTTTGGGCAGCCCCTGAAAGCAGGAAGTAAAGGCAGCTCTCCCTGATGTAGACCGCATAATCGGTAGCATCAAACAGGTCAGGAATGCCTATGCCAGGCCCTGAGCGGCGCAAAGCCAAGCTCCGGAATTGGCCCCGCAGGCCCCAGACTCTGCCGCGCTACCAATTGAGCTGCGCCGGCTGCGGTTTTACAGTCTTATGGTGGCGAGGCCCAGAATTGAACTGGGGACACACGGATTTTCAGTCCGTTGCTCTACCAACTGAGCTACCTCGCCACCTATCAACACTGCCTTCGCTTTCCGACTACTGGTGGGCGGAACAGGGCTTGAACCTGTGACCTCGTGCTTGTAAGGCACGCGCTCTGCCCAACTGAGCTATCCGCCCCACATTACCTTAGCAGTGGCCACGCACCGGCAGCACTACTCAGTAATCCACTGGTAGCCCCAACGGGATTCGAACCCGTGCTGCCGCCTTGAAAGAGCGGAGTCCTAACCACTAGACTATGGGGCCACCCGAACTCACTGGTGAGCCGTCGGGGGCTCGAACCCCGGACCCTCGGATTAAAAGTCCGATGCTCTGCCAACTGAGCTAACGGCTCACGCACAGACTAACGAACTACTCAATAGCAATACTGCTATGGTATGTATGGTAGCCAACAAGCGCCCTTTTTGTCAAGGCTGCCACGAGCACTATCGGCACGAAGGAATCAGGTGCTTCAAGGGCGAATAGAAGGCCGAAGTGCAAGATAGCACAGACGCAGACTCTGACCAATGGGAGGTCCCGGATATGATACGTGTTGGGATAGTCGGATTAGGCTTCATCGGACAACAGCATTTTGGCGCATGGCAGGAGGTGGCCGGAGCTGAGGTCGTAGCGGTAGCCGACAAGGAGGCAGACAGGGTTGCCGAGACCGCTGTCGCTCTTGCCGGCAATATCGGCGACGAGACCACGCTCGACCTCTCCGGCGTGGAGCGCTACACCACTCTGGGGGAGCTGCTGGCAGCCGGCGGGATAGATGTGCTGGATATCTGCCTCCCCACCTTCCTGCACGCTGATGCCACCTGCCAGGCTCTGGAGGCAGGCTACCACGTTATCTGCGAGAAGCCAATGGCCCTGAACATCCAAGAGTGCGATCAGATGATTGGGGCGGCCGACAGCGCTGGCAGGCTCCTGTTCATCGCCCAGTGTATCCGCTTCTGGCCTGAGTACGACGTGCTCAAGGCAATGGTGGGAAGCGGGGAGTTGGGCCGGCTGCGCAGCCTCAAGTTCACCCGCCTGTCTCCGCGAGCGACCTGGAGCGAGTCGAACTGGATAGTCAACCCAGAGCTGAGCGGCGGGGCGCTGCTCGACCTGCATATCCACGATGTGGACTTCATCATCTGGTTGCTAGGGATGCCACCGGCTGTGTTCTCGGTTTGTGCTGCCTTGCAATCCGGCGGCCCGAAAGTAGAGCACGTAGTCACCCAGTATCTGTACGACGATCTAGTCTGCATTGCGGAGGGCGGGTGGGATTTGCCGCCGGATTACCCGTTCGAGATGGCCTACGAAGTCTCAGCGGAGAACGGCTGTCTGAAGTTCTCCACTTCCCTGGACCCGACCCTGACCTTCTACCCCACCGATGGCGAGCCGTACACTCCCGAATTCGAGCCAACCACGGGCTATGTCAAGGAGATGGCTTACTTCTGCCAGTGCATCGAGAACAATCAACAACCTGATCTGGTCATGCCCTTCTCGGCACGAGAGGCCGTTCGCGTGATAATGGCGGAAGGCGAGTCCATCAACAGCGGGCAGATTGTGCAGGTCTAGGCCACCTGGGAATTGCAAACTGAACCGGCCGGCGGTCGGGTCATTTCCGGTGAGCAGGATTAGGGGCTCAGGCGCGGAATTAGCCACTGCCTCGCCTCTGAAACTGTATGCTGAGAATATGGTGAACTGGCTCCATACCGCTGGGTTAGCCCTCTGAGGTGACTGGTCATAGCGCCACGCAAGCTGCCAAGAGCCGACAAACTAATCGTGCGGCTGGCCATCATCGCTGCTCTGGCTGCTGCTTTGGCGATAGCAGGTTGCAGCCGCGATAGCTGGTATGTGCAGGTCAAAGGCTCCGACACGATGGTGAACCTCTGCCAGGCATGGGCGGAGGCTTTTATGGCCGTGCACCCTGACACGCCTGTGGCTGTGACCGGCGGCGGATCCGGCACTGGCATTGCCTCGCTAGTGATGGGCACCTGCCAGATTGCCAACTGCTCCCGGCCAATGGAGCCGGAGGAGATTGAGCTTGCCCACGCCAGTGGTGTGTACCCCAAAGAGTTCATAGTAGCCTTGGATGGCATTGCCGTTGTGGTCCATCCCAGCAATCCAGTCGCGCAATTGACCGTGGATGAGCTCAGGAGGGTCTTCACTGGGGAGATCACGAACTGGCAGCAGCTCGACGGCCCTGATATGGGAATTGTGCTCCTGTCGAGGGAGGTCAATTCGGGTACTCACGTGTACTTTAGGGAGGCGGTTCTGAGCGGAGATTCTGGCAGCGGTCAGTTCGCCAGTCATGCGCTGATGATGCCCTCCTCACAGGCGCTGGCGGACGAGGTTTCCCAGAATGAGGGCGCTATCGGGTACTATGGCATGGCGTATCTCAGCCCGCAGCAGAAAGCCGTAGCGATAGCCAAGGCCGCCGGCGGGCCGTATATTCCGCCCGAAATCTCCAGCGTCCAGGATGGGAGCTACCCAATCGCCCGCCCTCTGTTTATGTACACGGATGGTGAGCCGCAGGGGAACGTAAAGCAGTTCATTGACTTCGTGTTCAGTGCCGAAGGGCAAAGCGTGGTATCAGAGCAAGGCTTCGTCCCGGTGAGAGAATAACAGATGAGGACCACGACAACGCCCCTGCAGCGAATATGGGAGTTCTTCGTCGAGAAGCTCATATTCCTCAGCGGTTTCACAGCAATCATATTCGTCGTCCTGCTGTTTTTGTTTCTCCTGAAGGAGGGGCTTGCTGTCTTCAAGACGGTTAGCCCCCAGGAATTCATCGCCGGTAAATCCTGGTATCCCATCTCCAAACCGCCGCAGTTCGGCATCCTGCCCCTGATACTCGGCTCATTGGCTGTAACCATCGGCGCCGCGGCTATCGCGGTGCCTTTCGGCGTGGCCAGTGCCGTCTATATCGCTGAGGTCGCGCCTCCGCGCCTCAAGGAGTACCTCAAGGTCGGCATTGAACTGATCGCCGCGATTCCCAGCGTTGTGATCGGCTTTATCGGGATGGTCGCACTGGCCCCCATTGTGGCGAACGTCTTTGACCTGCCCACCGGCCTGACGGCCCTCTCGGCATCTCTTATGCTGGCACTGATGGCGATGCCGACGACTGTCAGCATCGCCGAGGATGCCATCAGCGGAGTGCCCAGAGAGTACAAGGAGGCGGCCCTGGCGCTCGGGGCTACGCATTGGCAGGCAATCTACCGAGTGATTCTGAGGGCTGCGGCGCCCGGCATTCTGGCGGCAGTGATGCTGGGCATTGGGCGCGTCATCGGTGAGACAATGGCTGTGATGATGATCACCGGCAACTCGGCCCAGATACCCCATACCCTCCTGCAGCCGGTCCGCACGCTCACTGCCACCATCGCCGCCGAGATGGGCGAGACGATGCGCGGCAGCCCCCATTACACCGCCCTCTTTGCTATCGGCATCGTGCTATTTCTCATCACATTCATCGTCAATTTCACAGCCGACCTGTTCCTGCGTCGCGCGGAGGCTCGGCGCTGATGAATGCACAGCGCAGTGAAAAACTTACCTTCGCCCTGCTGCTGGCCGCGACTATCATTGTCGTCCTGCCGGTATTGGTCATCATTGGCATTGTCATTAAGAACGGCGTGGGCGCTATAACCTGGGAGTTCATCTCCACTGCCCCGCGCGATGGAATGCGGGCTGGCGGAATACTGCCTGCCATCGTCGGCACCTTCTGCCTGATGATAGGCGCAATGCTGTTCGCCGTGCCGCTGGGGGTCTTCTCTGCTATCTATCTGAACGAGTATGCGGGCGATAACTTGCTCACGAGGCTGATCCGCTTGGCCATCATAAACCTTGCAGGAGTACCGTCGGTGGTGTACGGGCTGTTTGGGCTGGGGGTGTTTGTGATGTTCTTTAAGTTTGGCACCTCGATCCTGGCCGGAGCGATGACGCTATCTATTATGAATCTGCCAGTGATAATCACCGCCTCCCGGGAGGCACTCAGTAACGTCCCACAGTCATTCCGGGAGGTGAGCTTGTCTCTGGGCGCGACCCGGTGGCAGACCATCAGGCACGTGGTACTTCCCAATGCACTGCCTGGCATCCTGACCGGCATCATCCTGGAGGTTGGCCGAGCGGGTGGCGAGACCGCGCCTATTCTGTTCACGGTAGCCGCCTTCTCCCTACCCTTCCTGCCTCATTCGGTCTTCGACCAGTGTATGGCCTTGCCAACCCATCTGTACGCCATCAGCACGCAGGTTCCCAACATCGGCCTGGATGTGCGCTATGCGACAGCTATGGTGCTGTTGGCGGTAGTACTGATTGTGAACTTCTTCAGCATTATGCTGCGCATGCGACTGAGGCGGCGACGCCAATGGTAGCCCCGAACACTGGCGACAGCACCCCTGCCAAGGTCGCGACCCGCGACCTGAGCGTCTGGTACGACGACGAACAGGCTCTGAAGTCCATCAGCCTGGACATCCGCCATAACGAGCTTCTCGGCATCATCGGCCCGGCCAACAGCGGAAAGACCACCTTCTTGCGCACGCTTAACCGCCTCATTGATCGGACGCCTGGCATCAGGGTCAGCGGACAGGTGCGCCTGGACGGGCGCGACATCTTCCAGGACATCCCTGTGGAGGAGCTTCGCACGCGGGTGGGGATGGTCTTCGCCTTGCCGGTGCCCCTGCCGATGTCCGTGTTTGACAATGTGGCCTATGGCCCCCGCAGACACGGAATCGGGAACAGAAAGGCACTGGCAGAGCTGGTCGAGGAGAGCTTATGGGCTGCCTCGCTGTGGGATGAAGTGAAGGACCGCCTGGATGAGCCTGCGATGAATCTGTCTGGTGGCCAGCAGCAGCGCTTATGTATCGCCCGCGCGCTGGCGGTGCAGGCCGAGGTCATCTTGCTGGATGAGCCCTGCTCAGGCCTCGACCCCGTTTCCACCAGCATGGTCGAGGATGCGCTGGTCGGCCTTAAGGAGAATCATACCATTGTCCTGGTGACGAATGTCATTGCCCAGGCCGCTCGCATCAGCGATCGCACCGCGTTCTTCCTGATGGGCGAGCTTATCGAAGTTGACGGTGCCGACAAGCTGTTTACGCTTCCGGCTGACGAACGCACGGCTGGCTACATCGAGGGGAGGTACGGATAGGTGGACCAGCCGATCGTCCAGACGCGCGGCCTGAACCTGTACTACGGTGACTTCCAGGCCCTCAAGGACATCAACCTGAGCATCAAGCCCCGTCAGATCACCGCTTTGATTGGCCCCTCGGGCTGTGGCAAGTCAACCCTGCTGCGGGCGATTAACCGGATGAACGACCTCATCGCGGGTGTGCGCGTGGAGGGCGAGGTCTTTATTGGTGGGGAGAACATCTACGCACCGGACATGGATATAGTGGCGATGCGCAAGCGGGTAGGGATGGTCTTCCAGCGGCCCAATCCATTTCCGCTTTCCATCAAAGAGAACATCACGTTTGGCCCCATCATTCACAACACCCTCAAGCAGGAGGGCCTCGATAACCTGCTCGAGCGTACCCTACAGGCCGTGATGTTGTGGGATACTCTCAAGGACCGCCTCAATCAGTCAGCGCTCTCGCTGTCCCTGGAACAGCGCCAGCGCCTCTGCATCGCGCGGCTCTTGGCGGTGATGCCGGACGTGCTGCTGATGGACGAGCCATGTTCGGCGCTCGACCCGGCCGCCACCCAGCGCATCGAGGAGCTGCTACATGAACTCAAGGCGCAGTACACCATCATTATCGTGACCCACAATATGCAGCAGGCCGCGCGGGTGTCGGCCGAGTGTGGCTTCATGCTGCTGGGCGAGCTGGTGGAGTTCAGCGAGACCGGCCAGATGTTCACCAACCCCACCGACCAACGCACTGAAGACTACATCAGCGGGCGGTATGGGTAGCACGAGCTTCCAGCTCGTGAAACAGAATGACATGGGCAGGATGCCCATGCCACGAGCAAAAGGCCCCATGTCCTTCATAGACTTCTCAGGAACTCCACCGCCTTGGAGATGTCCGCGACCGGGTCTTCACCGACCTCGCGCTCGATAGCGAAGTAGCCGTCATAGCCCGCCTCTCGCAAATACCCCACATAACGCGGCCAATCCACCCACCCCTCGCCCAGCGGCACTTCCTGGCGAGTGCCATCCTCGTGCACCAGTGCATCCTTGGCGTGGGTGTGCACGATGACGTCCGCGAGGGCCTTGGCGCCCTCGGTGGGCTGGAACTTCTCAATCCACTTCTCCTTGCGATAGGTTTCACCAAGCTCCTGAGCAAAGTGAGCCGGCCACAGGATCATATTGGCCGGATCCCAGTTGACGCGGATGGCATCGCTGCCGACCTCGGTGATCAAGCGGCGTAGCACATATGGCGGTTCAGGGCCGGTCTCGATCGCCAGGCAAGCCCCCACCTGCTCGCCCTGCTCAGCCAGTTGGCCCATCGCATCCACTACCCGCTGCCAGCCAGGATCGTCGGTGTCCTCAGGCATAATTCCGCAGTGGCCCGCCCAAATTCGGCACCCAAGGTCGGCGGCGAGTTCCAGATTCCGCTTGCCCCATTCGATGTTCTCTTGCCAGTCCTCCTCCTCAGCCAGGTCCACTTGCCCGCCCCAGCAGACGATGGCTGAGATCTCCAGGCCGAGGCTCTTCACATGCTTGACCAGTTCGGTTCGCGCCTTGGCCGGCATCGTCCGCGCATCCCAGTCACCGCTTGCGCTGATGTGTACTCCTGGCACACCTAGCTCGACGACTTTCTCCATTCCCTCGTACAGATCCATCCGCAGGCTGCTGAGCATAATTGCTATCTTCAACTCTGACATTTGCACACTCC
>JALGTI010000127.1 GCA_029821455.1 Candidatus Zipacnadia bacterium
GCATTGGCCGGCGGGAACGCATCCTGGAAGTGGGAGCCGGCCACTGCGTGGTCACCCCCGAATTGCAGCGCCGCGCTCGCGGCTCTGTCACCTGCCTCGACCGGGATATTGCCACTCTCTTATGCTCCTCAGCGGGCGATGCATCACGAGTGGCCGGTGATGCCTGCCAGCTTCCCTTCCGCCCTGCCAGCTTCGACCTGGTATTCTTCCAGAATACTCTCCTGTGGGTGCCGCAATGTGAGCCGGCCATCGCCCAAGCAGCCCAAGTCCTGGCACTAGGGGGTGTCCTTGTTGCCATCGAGCCGGATTATGGGGGGATGATGGAGCAGCCGCAGATGGGACTTCAAGAGCTGTGGCTGGAGGGATTAACCGCCGCCGGTGCTGATCCGCTGGTAGGGCGAAAGCTGCCTGCGGCCTGTGAGGCAGCCGGCCTCAAGACCTGGGTTGAGCTTACGCACATCCCCGCGCAGGCTGAACCTGAGGCGGTGCGCTTGCTGGATGACTTGCCTCTGACTGAGACTCAGCGAGAACGTGCTGACGCCATTACCGCTCAGGTCAGCGATACGCACGGCAAGTGGGCCGTGTTCATCCACGTCCCCTACTTCCTCGTCGTCGCCACAAAGCCGTGATTCTGTCTACTTCAGCATACTCAATGACACTCCATACTGCTCCGCAATTATCTTGATGCGTTTGGCCGAAAGCGGCTTCGCCTCCGCGCTCCATGGGCGGATGATACGCAGCTTCTTGCGCCTCAGTTCACGGTAGCAGTCCGGTAGGTCAAGTGTCTCTAGCACAAATGGCAGGCAGCTTGACAGCGGCCATCTCATATTCTCGGTCTCCGCCCACTCAGCATACGACAGTGGCGCGTTTTTCAGCGTGATTTGCTTCACACGTTCGTCGAGCACTGCCGCAAACAGCGCCGGCAGGCTCCCCCACCCGCGTCCCGCCAGATGCACACGCGCATAGCCGTACGCTTCCAGCCAATCAAGCACCGCCAGCACATCATGCGTCCGCCGTCCCACGTATGGTTCGCCCAGCATAAGCTGATATGAAGTGTAGAAGTAGTCGCTGCCATATGGATCCAGGTAGGTATCCATCCCGCACGTGTTGGGCCGCGATTCGCCCACTCCCCGGTAGTCCATCGCAAAGAACGCCTCGGCCTCCTTCGCTAACTGCCGCGTGAGCGGCTCAGATTGGAGGTCCTCGTCAGACGACATATGCGGCAGATACAGCACCGCCGACTTGCCGGGCAATGGCCGCGAGGCGCGCCCCTCGTCCTCCAGCTTATATACAATCGCCTGCACGTCCTGTTCCGTCTCAACCACATAGCACGTCGCGTAGGGCTTAGGATAGCCCTCCCGCTCACCGAGGTTGCGCAGAACCCGTGAAGTTGAATGCCGTCCGCGGCTTCAGCTCATCTACCTGTCCTGTCCTGGTAACATTAAGTGCCTCGTCCGGCTCAATACTCAACTCTGGTTCCTTTGCGCTCTCACGGGTCTTGCCACAGGCTTTGTTGAAGAATGCATACATCGCCTCCCGCAGCGGCTGTGCGTAGCCATGATGGCCGGGGCCAGTGAACATTTGCACATTCTCCGGTGCCCCCAGGAGCGTGTAGAGGTGCTTGAGCCGCGCGTAGGCCTCACATGCCCCCCGCTGATCGAAGTAGTCAAGCTCCTGGGTCAGCAGGATCAGTGGCTTGGGTGCATGCAGGCCGAAGAGGTCATCAAGATCCAGGCCGAGGGCCAGCGCAAAGGGAGGTTGCTGCTCAGAGTCGGCCGGCAGCTCATTCTCTGCATTACGCCGCCACGTAGTGACAAAACAACCCGGGGCTGCCATTGTGAACCGCTGGTCATTGGCCGCCAGCCACGTGGTCATTGTCCCGCCGCCGGAATTGCCGGTAAGCCCGACGTGACGTGGGTCCACCTCCTCGCGGCTAAGCAGATAGTCCAGCGCCCGGATGCCGTCCCATACCCGCCAGGTGCCGAAGAACTCGCCGACGAGAATCTGCTGATTGCCAATCTGGTTGTGCTCCGCGCAACAACCCCCAATCCAGGACCCGCCCTTGCCATCCGGATACTGCAGCCGCTCGCCCTGGCTAATCGGGTCGTATTGCAGCACTACGTAGCCCTTGGCGGCCAGGCCCTGGCAGTACGCCTGATAGGCATCCCCCGCCTTCCCGTTGGCGGTGTGCCCGCACGGCGCTAACACGCACGGGAGGGGGAAGCGCCGGCCCTTGGGGATATAGAGCAGCGCCGTCACCGGAAAGCCCGGCCGGCTTTCAAACAGCACCTTCTCGACGCGGTAGCGCTCGCGCTCAAACTCACCGGTGATGACCGGGTTCAGCGCTGTTCTTTTCGGCAGTGGTCCGAACACTTTGCGCAGCTTCTTGGCAAGTGCCTTCTGATAGGCCAGGGCCTCCTTCTGCGTCCGCATGCCGAACTTGAGCGCATCAGCCTCCGCTTCAATCTCACGCACCCGCCCCATCAGATACGTCTGCATCATCTGTGGAAACCGATTCAGATACTGCATCTGCTGCTCGCCTCGCTTGTTTCGCTGGTCTTTTTCTACTTACCAAAGAACTCCACGCGTACCCGCTTGCTCTCACCCGGCGATGAGAGTTCTACCGGCACAAGCGCGTACTCAGGGCCGAGGATGGCCCGCTGCGTGGCTTCGACCGGCTTGCCATCCACGCTGGCAGTGCCTGGCTGCTTGCCCTCGGGTATCGGCACTGAGACTGTCAGAGCGCCGGCTGTGGAACCGGCGGTGAGTTCACATTCCACAGTCTCATCAGTGGCACTGACCAGCTTCAACCGTGCCTCGTAGCGCCGCTTAGTCAACTCAAGCCACTCGTCCATACTCAGCACCGGCACGCCGCGCTCCTGGGCCAGATCCATACAGCCGCCAATATAGGCCGAGCTGTAGGTGAAGAAGCTGACCGGGTGAGATTGAAATCCGATTGGTGAATAGGTCAGGTTCACCGCATCATCCAGTGTCTTTGCCACCTTCTCCAGTTCAGTATCCACCTCATATGTCAGCATATCCCGGATTGAGGCATCATCATAAATCACAGTTGCCTGCTGATACACATCCATAATCCGGCCAAACTCATTGATGAACTTCATCGGCCGCGATGAGCCGCACATATACTTGCCATAGGCCCCCGTCAGCGAGGTGTAGACCACCGCCATTCGCACACCGATGTCGTAGAAAACTGGAACCAGGTCCATGTAGCCACACCAGGAACCACTATGGGTTTGCGTTGTTCGGGCCGTGTAGCCATAGCGCTTTTCGAAGTCCGCTGCATCTCTACGCAGGATATCGTGCATCGCAAAGTAGGGCTCTTCATCAGTGTGAGGGTTGGAGTGATAGCCAAAGTTATGTCCGCGCTCCAGCCATTCCTTCACTTTGCGGTCCGGCAGCTTCGTATCGTGCACAAGGTAGAAGGTGCAGTGGCCGTTGCGCTGCTCTACCGCTGTACGCAAGGCCTCGAACTGCTCCGGCGTGGACCAATCGTCATCTGAGCGCATCGGCAATGCCGAGCGCTCTTCAGGCACCCGGTAGTACCATAGCCGGGGGATTGGCTCAGGCGAGAGATAGGAGACCAGATTTGACAGCAGGTTGCAATGCAGGTCGGCTTGCGGTAAGTATGCCCGCGACAGGTCTATGTGGCCGGTGAATAGGTCCTGTGCGCGCGGATAGAAGCGGACCCCACGCGTGCTAAGGGAGGCCAACTCAGGATTGCCGAAACGGATTCGGGCCACCGTGGCCGGTGGGTCATAGAAGCACAGGGCAATCTGCCCCTGCCCCAGGGCGAACTTGATTATGGCAGGATAACCGGTCGGACTGTTGGCATCTGCATAATCGTGCGCGATTATCTCCGCCCCGCCCGCTAGTCTCCCGAAGCCGAACCGCTCCGTTGGCCAGTGGCATTGGATTGGCTCCTGCGGAAGGCCGCGCGACACGGGATGATCTGCATCCGGCAACAGGTAAGCCTTCAGTGTAGTGGAGTATCTAGAATTCAACCCCAGCGGGTCGGCAAAGCGATACGAAGGGCGGAACACAATCAGCCGGCCGCCATCCTTCACATAACTGAAAAGCTGATCCTGCTCCCGGATGCGCATGCGTGCGCGCGTCAGGATCACCACTGCCGGATTGCCTGCCAGCCAGTCCTCTGTGGTATCCATATCCACGATCTCGAAGTCGTTGATGCCCTCCAGTTTCAGCATCTCGCCGGTGTACCGGCCGAACATATTCTCGGGCTGCTGCGAACGGACCAAGATCAGAATGGGTGATGCCATCTTCTTGTCTCTCCTTGTTACGAACTGGTACGCTAGTCGGCGTGGTCCGTTCGCTACCGAATACAGACTACCCTTCAAACACTTGCTCAATTGCCGCCACGGCTGCTTCGACGACCATGTCGAGCGCTTCCGGGGCAAGCTTGGCCCAGTAGCGAGTATTGACCTCGTGACCAGCCCGCGTCAGGGCCTCGCGGGTTGGAATATAGCCAACATAATGGGAGGTGCAGTGGACAATGTAGGTTGGGTAAGTAGGCGAGGCTAGCTTGATCCGCAAGCCACCCTCCACGAACGGCTCCCCTGGCAACCCGACAAGGGCCGTATCGCCTATTCGCAGCACCTGTATCTCATAGTTCAACTCTGCCTGGCGTTGGCGCAACAGATGCACGCTAAAGATACTTGCCGCCGCCATCCAATCACTATCCACTCTGGTATGCTCTTCATCGGCCCAGGCAGGCGCTGGGGTCGTTTCCAGAATCTCCTGTGCCCAGTGAAGCTCCGCTGCGTCTACCTCCCGGATGGGCAGCTCCACATGCCTTGTCTGCCAGTCTAACGACGCCTCATCGGTAAACGTCAGTGACTCGATGACCTTCCCGGCCGTTTCCGCCAGCACCTGCCCCATTCGCCGATGGTCCTCTACATAATCCGGATCAAATGGCGGCCAGGGATTGATATTGCCACACGCTCCGTTGAGTACCAACGGCACACACTGCGCCCCGTGTACGCTCCTGAGTTCATCAGCCAGCGCCCCCGGCCAGTCAGGAGAGACGATTGGTTTGGGGAAAACGTGCACCGGATGACAGGTGTAATTGACCACCATGGCGGCCATCTGCAGCGATTGCGTCCGCAGGCACATCACCCCCAATTCGGGGTCTATGGGCCCCTCAATGTAGCGAATCCAGGTAGGCCCGAGTGGCTCTTCCCAACTTGGCCCGGGCATACTCACCGATCCATCGCGTCCCACCGCCCGCCTGTTGAACGCCATCCTCCCCTCTATCCCACTCCCCACCGCAATCTGCACAGGCTGCAGGCGCTCATTTGCAAGCCTGATGGCCTCAATCGCCTGCTCGGCAGCCCAGCCTGAGTATGCCTCCTCTCCACCCTTCACCCATTCGAACTCTGGCGGGATGTCCTCGAAGTCCTGATCTAACATGAAGTAGCCAAGCGGGGGGGCCGAATGCGTCTGGATCGCGTGCACCATCACTGCCTCAGCTTCAAACCCCAACTTCTCTGCCCCCTGCCTGATCAGTGCTGTATAGTCCTCAGTGACAATCGTCACATCCAGTGCCAGAATGCACAGCTTGCGTCCGCCGCATTGAAAGACAATCGCCTTAGCATATAAGGGCTCGGCAACAAGCCGCGCCGGTCGGTGCAGGCCAACTGCCCCGGCCAGGTGCACACCTGCCTCCGGTGTGATATCTACCTGAGCCGCTCCCGCTCTCAAAGTTCCAACCGCTTTGTCTTCCGTTGTCATTTCAGGTCCCTCCCGGTTACCGTTCTCTTGGGCACCGATTCAGTACCGCCCGCCCTTTCACCTCCTGTCCATTGCAGGGTTCTCAGTCATTGGGCAGCCCAGAAGGTTTCCCTGTGCATGCGGAGGAATTGCTCTGCATGTTCATCGCGCAATACCCAGAGGGTGAGTTTCTCTGATGGCTTCTGAACCGGATGTCCAAGACTTGCTAAACACGATCACGGCGGCTGAAGGCAAATACAGTCGGGCCCTGGAGCGGCTCAAAGCGGAGCTTGAATTCGCCAGCCAGCTTGCCCAGGCCCGTGCCGAGAAGACGCGCGAGTGGGAGGCACTGCTGCAGCAGGCGGCTAGCCTGGTAGCTGAGGGACTGAAAGCCGGGGTGACCGATATTGAGAGCCTCGTCTGCGAGGCCGAGGCGCTCCTGGCACCACTGGGCCAGGCGGCCAAGGAGTACACCATCTACTGCTGCGGCCATGCGCACATTGATATGAACTGGATGTGGACCTGGCCGGAGACCGTGGCTGTGATCCACGACACTTTCATAACGATGGACGAACTGATGGATGAATTCCCCGAGTTTCATTTCTCGCAGAGCCAGGCCTCGGTCTATCACGCTATGCAGCAGTACGCCCCCGAGACCTTCGAGCGCATCAAGCAGCGTATCGCGGAGAGGCGCTGGGAGATAACCGGCAGCCAGTGGGTTGAAGGCGACAAGAATATGGCTTCGGGGGAGATTCTGTGCCGGCACCTCCTCTACACCCGGCGCTGGTTCAAGGAGACGATGGGGATTGACTATCAGCAAGTGAAGATTGACTGGGAATGTGACACCTTTGGGCACTGCTGGACGCTGCCGGGCATCCTCACCCGTGGCGGCGTCACCCGCTACTACCACCACCGTAACTCGCCGGAGCGTTTCAGGGACACCCGAGCCGGCGAGGCTTCCCTCCTGTTCTGGTGGCAGGGCAAGGACGGTTCGCGTGTACTAGCCTTTGATGATTCGTCGTCGCCAGGTGCCTACAACAATGAGATAGGCCCGCAGATGGCGGACAGACTGTTTGATCTGGAGCGCTATACTGGCCTCAAGCTGATGCTCTGGATCTATGGTGTAGGCGATCACGGGGGCGGGCCTACTCGCCGACATCTACGTGTCGCCCAGGAGATGCAGACCTGGCCGATCTGGCCGCAGGTTAAGCTCACAACCACTGACGACTTCTTCAGTGCCGTTGAGGAGCAGATAGAGCAGCAGAGCCTCGAGCTGCCGGTACACAATGGCGAGCTGAACTGCGTCTTCGAAGCCTGTTACACCTCGCAAAGTAGGATCAAGTTTGCCAACCGCAAGGGCGAGAATGCCCTGGTGGAGGCAGAAGCTATTGCCCTTCTGGCTCACAGGCTTGGCGAGGTGCCCTACCCCACCGCTGCGCTGGCCGAAAGCTGGCAGCGGGCGATGTTCCTGCAGTTCCATGACATCCTGCCCGGCTCAGGCGTGCGTGACACCTACGACCACGCGATGGGCCTGTTCCAGGAGACACTGGCTAACACTGGGATGATCAAGACCCGTGGCCTGCGGGCGCTGGCCCGGCATGTAGATACCTCGGCACTGGCACCTATCCCCCGGCCTGGGGCAACTGACATGGGCCTTGGTGCTGGGGTGGGAAATGAGGCCTGGTGGGGAGATGTCTCAACGCTTGGCACAGGCGAAAGCGGTGGTGATCCCTTCCTCATCTTCAATCCTGCCCCCTTTGTCCGTGATGAGGTTATCCAACTCAGAATCTGGGACCGCGACCTCGAAGTTGGCAGCATCGTCGTCCGTAGTAGTAAGGGAAATACAACTACGGGGCAGGTCATGGCGAATGGCAACTATTGGGGCCATAGCTTCACCGACGTTGCTTTCGTGGCCAAGGCCCTGCCCGCGCTAGGCTATCGTGCCTACACAGTCGAGAGCGGTAAAGCTGAGGCGAAGGAGGCCGCCTATGCCCGCCAGGTTGGGCGCCCTGTCTATGGTCTTCAGTACGTGCACGCGCAATTGGCCAAGCCGGTTGCAATGGGTAATGAGTATTTGGAAATGACCATCTGCCCCGAGGCGGGCGGCATCGTCAGCCTGCTAGACAAGCAGACCGGGCGTGAGTTTGCAGCGGAGGGCTGTGTCCTGGGGATGCTCGAGCGCGAGCAGGAGGCCCCGCACGATATGACCGCCTGGGAGCTGGGTGCCATCATAGACCGGACCGAGCCACTAGCGGGCAGCGTGCTTCAAATCGCGCACGAAGGTCCTCATCTGGCCGCCGTCAAGCTGACTGCAAAGCACAATAATTCGGAGTACGAACTGACCATCAGCCTCGCTGCCGGCAGCCGCCAGATAGACTTCGCTCTGGACGTGAACTGGCTGGAACGCGGCGATCCGCAAACCGGCGTGCCCGTGCTGCGCACATCGTTCCCCCTTGCCATTGAGGAGGGTCATGCCACCTTTGAGATAGCCTGCGGGACGATTGAGCGGCCGGCTGATGGCAGCGAAGTTCCGGCCCTGAGCTGGGGTGACCTGACCGGCCCCGCGTTCGCAAGCGATTCGCAGTTGCTAGGAGCCACGCTGCTCAATGACAGCAAATATGGCTATCAGGCGACTAAGAATGCCATCCGACTGAGCCTGCTGCGCTCAAGCTATGACCCCGATCCGCTACCCGAACTCGGCCGGCATCAGATTCGCTACGCACTGGTGCCACACGTCGGGGAGTTCGATGCAGGCCAGGCCATCTATGCCGCGTACGGCTTCAACCACGCTTGCATTCCAGTAGGGACGACCTTTCATAACGGCGATCTGCCGCCAAAGGCTTCAGCGCTGGAGATCCTGACGCCCAATGTCATGCTCTCGGGGTTGAAGAAAGCGGAGGATTCGGGTGCGCTTGTCGTGCGGCTCTACGAATTCGCGGGCAAAGAAATCGAGGCGCGTGTGCGGCTTTCGTCCCTCCTGGCGGATGCAGACTCGCCAGCCGTGGAAACCGACCTGCTTGAGCAGCCGCTCCCCGAGAGTAGCGCGCGGATGGAAGGCGACATGCTGGTGGTGAACATACCGGCCTTTGGCATCGCAACGGTAAAGGTAGGAGATTGATGAAACGTTCTAACAGGCCAAACATTCTGCTCATCACAAGCGACCAGCAGCACTGGAACACATTGGGCTGTCTGAACGCTGAAATCGAGACACCCAACCTCGACCGCCTGGCCAGTGAGGGCACATTGTTCACACGCGCCTACTGCGTGAACCCGACCTGCACGCCGACGCGGTCTTCGATCATCACCGGAAAATATCCCAGCCAACACGGGGCTTGGGCGTTGGGGACGAAGCTCCCGGAGGGCGAAGCCACCCTGGGCGAGCACCTTTCGGAAGCCGATTACAGGACCGCACTTGTCGGCAAGGCTCATTTTCAGCCCCTGGGTTCAACGGAAGAATTCCCCTCAATCGAAGCGCCGCCCAAGCTTCAGGATTTGGAGTTCTGGAAGCAGTTCACCGGGCCGTTCTATGG
>JALGTI010000514.1 GCA_029821455.1 Candidatus Zipacnadia bacterium
CATTGGCGCGGAAAGCCCACCGGGCTCACGTGTCCCTATCCTACCTGCGGGCCGCACGGACGACAGCGGAACATTCAGCGTGCGGGTGCCGGAGGGGAAAGCCATCGTCAGGTGTGGGAGCCCAGAATTGCTGGATTACCAATTCGAGCCCGAGGAGCTGCTAGTGGAGGTCGTTGAGGGGGAGACAAGGGAGGGCGTTGATTTCGTCCTGCAGCCACCGCCCATCGTGCGGGGCCGGGTGGTGCTTCCCGACGGCTGTCCCGCCGCCGGGGTAGATGTGGGAGAGGCCTCGGACACCATCCCGTTGGCGGGCGTGGAAGGCTTTTTCAAGGCGCGGACCGATGACGATGGGAACTTTGAGTTGCCAATCAACAGATATGCAGCCAGAGAGCTTGGCTGGCCGCTCATCGCCCGCCACGAGGAGCTGGGGCTTGCTGGCATTGCGTTCGTTGAGGACCTGGAGACGCCGGTTGCGATCAGTCTAGCTGAGGGTGCCTGGCTGGTGGGCGAGGTCGTGGACATCGAAGGCCATCCGGTGCCTGATGTTAAGGTGCAGCTTTATGTGATAAAGGGTGGTACAGGTCCAACAGGGGTGCTTCCGTGTCCCCCCAGCGATGAGAACGGCCACCTTATCATCGGCCCGCTGCCTCCGGGCGTAACCGTTGAGCCCCACCCCACCTGGCGTACGCGTCGTATAGTGGTTGACGATGCATGGGATGATGTGCTGCGGCTGACGCTGTTGGAGGGACAACGGCACCAGCTTCCCACGCTGCGGGTGAACCCCAAGGGCCGTACGGTGCGAGGCTGGGTGGGTGATGAGGAACAGAACCCAGTTGCCGGCGCGGCGGTTATCGCTACCCAGACTGAGGGTGCAGCTTACAGCAGACTGAGGGTGCAGCTTACAGCGGCGAGGATGGCCTGTTCGAACTGACCGGCGTGCCTGCCCGGGGCGAGGTGTGGATTGCGGCCAGTCATCCCGCATTGCCTCTCTTCGCATTCGAGCGGATTAATCCGGATTGGGGCTTCGAGCCGGGGCTGATCCTCAAGCCATTGGCCGCTGTGAGCGGGCAATGCTGCAATGAGGATGGCACGCCGCTTGCCGGCGTGGAGCTAATGGTGAATCCCCGTGAAGGCTATGGGCCCATCTGGCTTGTTGAACGCGCAGCAGGTCAGTCCGGCGCAGGCGAACCCCCGCCCTCGGACGCTGAGGGCAAGTGGAGTGTGGATGTTATCATTCCGGGCATGGAATACTACGTCACCGTAAGACGGCCCGGCAGTAACTCGTGGAAAGAGATTACCGACTTCACCGCCTTGCCAGGTGAGACGGTGGACCTGGGGACGTTGACCCTGCCCGAGTGAATCCCCGTAGTCTGAACAAGGCAATCTACCCAAGCACGGCGAAACAGTCCACAGACGCAAGCGACACGGGCACGGGAGGTAGTCTGATGCTATGCCGCCAACTGCTGCGACGATGCTTCATCGCCCTGGCCATGACCGGCCTCCTCAGCGCATCCGGCTATGCCCAGGACGAGACTGCCGCACTGCGGAGTCTTCTGAGTAGTGGACAGGTTGAGCCCGGCGAGGATTTCACGGGCGCTATAGTGCCGGGGGTGTCGTGCAAGGGGCTTGATCTGCATGGTACTGCGTGGGACGGCGCGGAGTTGCGCGGGGCGCTGTTTGAGGGAGTTGACCTGACGCGGGCCTCATTCGTGGATGCCAACTTGCGCGGGGCAGTTCTGCGCAACTGCGACCTGGCTGGGGCGACACTGACGGGCGCTGAGCTGTCTGGGGCTGTGTTCGACCATGTGTGCCTGGCGGGTGCGGATCTGACCGGCGCCACGCTGCAGGGCACCAGCTTTGAAGCGATTATCTTCTCGCCGGCAGGGAGCCGCTTCAGTGACGCGCTGCTGCTGGCGCTCAACGGTCTGCGGCAGCAGGCTGGGGAGACGGAGTTGTCCCCCACATTTGTGGCTGGTATGTCGGGGGAGGCGTTCTGGTTCGTCTACAACAGCCAGGATCCTGCTATGAGCATGGGCATTCCGTTCGCGGCCAACCCGCTGGTCAAGGCGCTGCAGAGCGCCGGGTGCAAGGCTGACCTAGTGGTCAATACGTCGCGCACCAAGGCGTTCGGCGCCCTGGATAGGACCCTGAAGGCTGGTGGGACCGTTCGGCGCCCTGGATAGGACCCTGAAGGCTGGTGGGACCTGCCTGCTGCCCCTAAGCCTGGCCGGTAGCGGGCCGATTGGCTCGTCGCTCGATGAGGCGTTCTGGTGTGTGGCAATGGCGTTTGATGGCACGGGCCCGGGCCGGGCGCTGCGAGTAATGGCCCCACCGTTCGGGGAACTGAGCTTCAGCGCTGCAGAGCTGGAGCACCGCTGGTCGGGGCCGTGGCCAACGCTGCAGCCGGCTGGCGCGGCCGACTACTTTGGCAGGTATCCGCTGGTGACAGCGCTCCCGCCGGAAGTGTGGCCGGATACCAACCAGAT
>JALGTI010000128.1 GCA_029821455.1 Candidatus Zipacnadia bacterium
CCCCGAGCATTTGCGGGGCCTGACAGGGGCAGGAATTGATTACAGCGAGGGGAACTTGCGAAGTAGGAGCTGCCATCCAGCAGTAACAGTTAGCTTAGTCTGAGGAGGACTGCAAGTGGAGAAGACACAATCGCAACAGTGGGCCGAGCGCCTGCGTGCCGTTATGCCCTGGGGTTCAAGCACCTGTGCGAAATCCCCGCGCTTTATGCCCGATGAACCCGGCGTCATCGTCAGGGGCAAGGGCTGCCGGGTTTGGGATGCAGATGGCCGCGAGTACATTGATTTCCGCAACTCTTGTGGGCCAGTCACCCTGGGTTACCAGTTCCCGCCCGTAGATGCTGCCATCCGGGAGCAGCTCCAGAACGGCATCATTTTCGGCCACCCGCACCCGCTGGAGTGTGAAGTTGCGGAGATGTTGTGCGAGGTGATTCCGTGCGCCGAGATGGTGCGCTTCTTCAAGACCGGTGGCGAGGCGATTGCCGCCTGCATCCGCGTGGCGCGATTCCACACCGGCCGCGAGCACATTGTGCAGATTGGCTACAATGGCTGGCTGAACAGCCTGGCCCACGGCGGGCGGCTGCTGCCAGGGCAAATTGCCGAGGACTATCCGCCAGGCGTGCCGTGCTGCCTCAGTTCCCTTCATCACCCCGGCACCTGGAATGATATCGGAACAATGGAGCGGCTCTTCACCGACTTTGAGGGGCAAATTGCGGCAGTTGTCATCGCCGCAGACTATGCAAATATGGCAGCCGGAGAGCGATTCTATCCGGCGTTGCGGAAGCTAACGCACAAGCATGGCGCGCTACTGATCTTTGACGAGATTGTTACAGGTTTGAGAGTGGCCCTCGGCGGGGTGCAGGAGTATTTCGGGGTGGTGCCTGACCTGGCGGTCTTCGCCAAGGGCATTGCCAACGGTATGCCGCTATCAGTCTATGCCGGCAAGCGCGAGATTATGGAAGGCTTTCACACGGCTATAGCCTCGTCCACCACCGGAGGCGAAACTCTCTCCCTGGCCGCAGCCAAGGCAGCGTTGCTGACCTATCAGAATGAAGATGTGATCGGCCACCTGTGGCACCAAGGCGAGAGGCTGCACAATGGTCTGAATGCTCTTTTTGCACAGTATGATCTCCCGGTGGAAATGACCGGCTTCCCTGTATGTGGCCCCTTCCGGTTCGCTCCTGAGGCGCCAGATGACCTCAGTGAGCGATTCTTCCGGGCAGCTTATCGCAACGGCGTATCATTGTTTCACGTGCCGTATGTCAACTTCAGTCACCATGACAAGGATATTGCCGAGGCGCTCGAACGCCTGGAAAAGGCCTGCCAGGAAGTATCCTAGCACCTGCGGTGTTCTTGTTACAACAGAGGTATGCCAGCTATGTGGCGCCATGCGATGACGTTGTGCCTGTTGCTCGTGGAAACAACCTGTGCTGTGGCCGCGGAGAACCTGGCTCTGGGATCGTGGAATATGCTAGCTGATGGGGACTATTCGGCTGCCACCGGCAACAAGGTCAGTTGCCGCACCGGCTATCATTGCTACAAGCGTTGGGAGGCATACCGGGCCGGTGTCGAGGATTTCGAGGTCTGCTATCTGCTTGCCCAGATGCTCACTCAGGCACAGTAGGCCGGCCACGCTAATGAACCGATGGTGCAAGCGGCAGCCCAGGCCCTTGACGAGTGGATGCAGCGAGTCCTAAGATAACCATGACGACCCACTGGTCGCCGACCAGGCGCCCTGTGAGTTGGTTAGCCACCTTGACGAGCTAAGACAGGCGCTCTTCAAGTAATGCAACTAGCGGCGAGCAACGCAATTGAGTTCTTATCAGGAGGTTGCTGTCATGCGCCGTACGTTGATACTGACCACTCTGCTAGTCGTTTCCACTTTCATCGCTTCGCCTGCCGTAGCCAAAGAGGGCCGGACGCTGACCGACCCCCAGTGGCTCGAAGAGTTCCGGGCGGCGATGAGTGCTGGCGAAAGCTCGGCGGTGGATGAAGTTCAGAGACTCAAAGACGTCTGCAAGTGGTGGATGGACAAGGACGATGAGTTCATCTGGAATCTGGTGCCGGACTTGCAGGCCCCCCGTGTGGGCCACGTTTCGTTCAAGGGCTGTCCCATCTGCGGCGCGAAGATTTTCGAGGGGCGCGGCCATTACCCGTGGATATGGAACCCCGATAGGCCTTACAAGGTCCAGTGCCCCCTCTGCAAGACCGTCTTCCCAACTAATGACTATCACGAATGGATGCTGGGAGGTCGCAAAGAGAAACTGGATACAACGCAGCCGTACGTGGACGACGGTAGCGGCTACGTTGCGCCCGATGGCGAACACTACTACTTCGTGGGCTACGTGGTCGGCATGGGCAACAAGCCGTGCGTGTGGGCTCACGTGTTTAACAGCGGCATCCATTCACTGGCACGGCTGTTCCTGCTCACTGGCGAGGAGGTCTATGCGCACAAGTGTGCCTTGCTGCTGGCCCGGATCGCCACGGAGTACCCCTCCCTCAACGACGACCTGCCTGACAACCTGACTGAGGAGCAGATACGGCATCTGGAGTACAGGCACCCCCCAGCCGGCCCTGCCGCGACCATCGGCGGCTACCAGATAGAGGTCTTGTTCATGAAGATAGCGTTCACTGCGTACGATGACATCTACCCGTATCTGGCCCGTGGCGGAGACGGCGAACTGCGGGCTTTCCTGGCAGGCAAGGGCGTGACAGACGTCAAGTCCCACATCGAATCGAACTACCTCAATGAACTACTCATCGCTGTCCTGCGGGGCAACTACGTTTCCGGCGATAGTATCGTAGGACTGCAGAATCGTCTGGCCATAGCAGCCGCCGCCTGGGATCAACACGACCCCGGCCGAGGCGTGACCAGCGAGTATCTGCTTGATTGGATACTGCACTCGGGGCCGAGGAGCGTGGACACATGGCTCTACAACGAATTCGATCGTGACGGATTCGGACCCTGTGAGAGCCTGTACTATAACTTCGTGGGAGGCATCCAGTGCATAGTACCCTTCGCCCAGTCAATCAGTGACGCTGGCCTCGATCTGTTCGCCCTGCCACGCATCCGCGAGGTCATACGCTTGCCCATCAAGACAACCGTTGCCGGCAAGTGGTATCCTTCCATTGGCGATGGTGGCGGTGCTGGCGGCTATCCCGCTGGCGGCCGTTACTGGGATTACCAGTACATGGGGCCGCCCTTTGAGGCGTATGGCGACCCACTGCTTGCCCGCGCTATTTTCGCATCCGTGCCAAGGCTGTATGATCCTGCCTATGGTGACAATCCCGGCCCTGAATGGGAGCACCTCCTGCCAAAGGTTGAACAGACTCTCAACCGGTTCGGACGTGAAATGACTTGGGAGAGCCGCAACTACTCAGCCTTTGGCCTCGCGATTCTTGAAAGCGGCGAAGGCGACTTACGCCGCGGCCTTACCTGCTACTATGGCGGCAACACCGCCCACGGGAACTGGGACCGGCTCACCATGAGCCTCTTCAGTCACAGCGCCGCCCTCACCCCCGACCTCGGTTACCCTCACATGGGAAGCATAGAGCAGTGGGGGTGGACCAGTCACACATCCTCACACAACACTGTTGTTGTGGACGCACGCCGGCAGCTCAATCGCGAACCGGGGACCATCAGCCTCTTCGCAGTGACGCCCACAGTGCAAGCCGTCGAGGTGGACGGACAGGCCTCCTATCGCGGCATCGTCTCCAAGTACAATCGAACTCTCGTCTGGGTGGACGTGGATGAGGCCAACAGTTACCTCGTGGACATCTTCCGCGTGGCCGGCGGCTCCCAGCATGACTACAGCTTCCACGCCTCCACCAACAGCGTGACGGTGGACAGTCTGAGCCTCGCCACCCAGGACACCGGTACGCTGGCCGGTCCCGACATCGAATACGCCGACTTCTACGACGGTGAGCCCAGTCAGCACTACAGGGGGAGTGGCTTTCAATATCTGTATGATGTCCAGGCCGGGATACCCGTAGCCGGCTTTGCCGCGACGTGGTCCGAACCTGGCGGAGACAAGCCTCTGCTGCGCGTCCACGTGCCGGCTGGCGTCGCGGAGCAGGTGTTCTTCGCCAACGGGCTGCCCCCCTTCCACACACGCGGCCGCAATGACATTCGCTACATGTTGCTGCGACGCGGCCACTGCCCGTCCGTCAACGAACAGCACGATGAAGAAGGCACCCGCATATTCCCAGTCGGCAACCTGGAAAGCACCTTCGTAACAGTCATCGAACCGCTTGTTGATGAGCCATTCATCACAAGCGTAGAGCGCCTGACGCGCATCGAGGGTCTTGGGCCAGAAGACGTCGCCCTCTCCATCAAGCGAGCCGACGGATTCGTTGACGTGCTGGTATGTCTCGAGGATTGGCGCGATGTCACACTCGAAGGTATCACAATCACGGGTCGCATCGGTCTGCTCACAACGGATCTCGATGGCGATGTCACGCGCCTGGCTCTCCTGGACGGCACGGTCATCGCGCAGGGAGAGACATCTCTGCAGGCCCAGGGACCGTTTGAGGGCCACGTTGGCTCTGTAGACTACGAGGCGATGACGCTGACCGTGCCCGAGAAGCTCCCTCCGGGCGACGAGCTTGCCGGTCGCACTATTATTCTCACCATCCCGCCACGCACCACCGCCTTCACCATTGATTCAGTTGAGGAGATGCCAGGCGGGTCGCGTATCAAGCTGCGCGAACTCGATGCCATTGCCTATCGCGCGAAGGTGGAGGCAGCGGGGAATGATCCGCCAGTGGTGGTCCTTGACAGTCCAATTAGCATCTACCACTCTGGGACTGCACTTGCTGGGATGCGCTTGTACAACGAGGACCATTCACGCAACACCGTCATAACGGCGTTCAGCCGCAGGGCTGATCCCAACATGCCTTGGCCACCGTTCGGGGGCACGGCGTACGTTGAGGGTGGCTTCGATCTTGAGCAGGCCTTCACCGACGTGGATGGCGATGGCAGGATTATGGCCCATGTCTACGAATTCGGACCAGGTGATGCGTACCGCATTGCCCCCACCGCATATCTCGCGCAGGAGCACTAGCACACGGGAGGCCGTTGATGCCACCAGTCACCATCGAATCGGGCCGTGGTACTGTGGAGGGCGAGCATGTGCACGTCTGTTGGGAGAAGGATCGCTGGACGATCCGGTGGCCGCACCATCCTGACGCCGGTATTCACGAGGCCTTCACACAGATTACCATCAATGGCACGAGCCAGACGTTGACCACACCTGAGTGGTCGTCTGCGGTGAAAGCCATTCGCGTGCATGATGCTTTGGGAGAACGCCGCGCACTTGAGGTAGTCTACACCAAGGCTGATGTGCAGGTCGTACTGGTAGCCAGTCTCACCCCGGGGCAGTCGTCTGTCATTCTCGCCGCCCAAGTGCGAAACCTGGGGGAGGCAACGCTGGAGCTAACAGACTTTTCTATCTTTCAGGCTGCTGGCGGTCTTCGCCTCGGGGCACTGGGTGATGGGCAAGAAGCCCCGGCTGTATATGTAGATAGCGGAAGCCAAGCCGGCACACACATTGCGCGTCTGGTGGATACCCAAGTCTGCTCCGGAATCTGCGCGGCGTACAATCCTGTATCGGACCTCGGCTTCGTTTGCGCGTATGTCTCTTTCGAGCACGACAATACCATAACTATCGGACCTGCAGACGGGTCTCTGGACCTGGCAGCCAAGACGTCCACACCCATTAAGATGGGCCCAGGTGTCAGGCACGCCTACGATGCTCTCCTCATAGACTGTCGCCGCTCGCCCTTCGAGGCATTGGAGCGTTACGCAGACGTCGTCAACGCGGTTAACGATCCGCCCATTCCTGAGCAACTCGCCGTCGGATGGATCTCGTGGTACTGCTATCGTCTGACGATGACAGAGGACATCGTCCTGCAAAATGCGGAGGTCATCGCCCGACACTTTCACAAGTACGGAGTGAAGCTCGTCCAGCTTGACCATGGCTGGCAATACAAGGACATCTGCGGTGTATGGGAACCGAATGAGAAGTTCCCACACGGCCTGCAGTGGTTGTCGTGCAAGTTGGCCGCTATGGGATTAGAAATGGGGTTATGGATCGCACCCTCGGAAGTGTCCGAGTTCGCACCTATTGCCACTGATAATCCCCAAATGCTGGTTCTGAGTGCGGATGGCAGGCCTGTTGTGCGCTGCGAGCGTTGGACGTGGGCACCACATGGCAAGACATACATCTTAGATCCATTGAGCAAAGCGGGCGAGCAGTTTCTGCGTGATCTTGCCAAGACGCTCAACTCCTACGGTATCACCTACTTGAAGACCGACTTCGTTTGCGGTTGGGACGGCAGCAGACGGCTGCGTGCGGGCATGAGAATACTGCGAGAGAACCTCAATGACAATATCCTCCTCCGTCCCTGCAGCACCCCCCTAAATACGCAACTGGGCCTTGCTCAGGAAATCGGGATCGCTCGCGACATCGGCAATGCCAATGGTGATTGGCCACACATGAGAGCGTTTACTATGGAGGTCGCCTCCAAGTGGTTTATGCATGACAAGTTCTGGGCCAACAGCGGAGGCTGCCTCATTGTAGGTGATCCCCAGGAGACGTTGGGCGAGGCCATCGGCCGTACCACCCTGCTAGCGCTCACGGGCGGCGCTGTGCTTCTCTCAGATAAGCTCCCTGAGTTGGAGCAGCAGCCTGAGCGGCTGAAGCTTGTGCCCCTCTGTCTGCCTCCTTCAGGGATTCCGGCCCGCCCCATCGACTTGTTCCGCGTGGGCGAGCCAGGACGTGAGTACCCCCGCATCTGGCATCTTCACGTGCAAAAGGGCTGGGGAAGCTGGGAGGTCATCGGCCTGTTCAACTGGACAGAGCAGCCGCTGGAAGAGACGATTACCTTCACCGACCTGGGCCTGCCCAGGAGTACCGAATACCTCATCTTCGATTTCTGGACCCAAACGCTTGTTGGGCGCTTCACGGATACCTGCAAGCTCGTTATTCCCGCCGGTGCCGCCCGTTGCCTCAGGATCACACCGATACTGGATCACCCGACTGTTGCCTCCACAGACATGCACATCACACAAGGTCTGGTGGACCTCGAAAACGTACGATGGGACGACTCCAGCCTGACGCTCTCCGGTGAGGCAATTCGCGCTCCGCAGGCGCAGGGCACACTCTTCATCTACCTCCCGCCCGGGTACGCCCTCGCCAACGCCCACGCCACAGAGACCATCGGACCCCAGTGCGTGGCCCTCAAGGTGACCTTCGCCAGCGCGCGGCAGAAATGGAGCCTGGCTTTCCAGCAAGCATATTCCGAGAAGACTCTTCTTCTCAATCCAGCCGAATCAATCCTGACGGACCCGATGTGTCAGTGGACGGATCGCTGATACTAAGCCTGCAAAACCAGCACCCAAAAGCGCCATTCCCGCAGCGGGTATTCCCGCACGCGGAGCAGGCACTTCCCCTCCTGTTCTGCATCCCTCCCTTGTGAGAACATGCCATGGCGTAGGACAGAAGCTCACAGCGATCCCAACTGCAGAATTGCCGGCCATAGAGGACAAGCGAAACGGAGGCTCTCGAGAATGCAACCTACTATTAGAGCTCCTGTGGAGCGGGTTGCCAAGTTAGTTGTTGTGTAATTCGGGCCCTGCCATGATGGGAAGCTGTTTGGCAAGCGGTATCGTCGCTTGCCGGCCTTCGGTGCCTTGTTAGTTGCCACACACTCCCATGGATGCTCAGAGTGAGCAAGTAGGTTTGCCTTTGGGCGTGTGCCTCTAAGCTACCCGGCACAATATATGACCGCTGGTGGCGGGGTCGGATCTTCTTGCGAGGATCAAGGCCAGTTCGGATTTTCAGGCTCTCTGCCTCCACTCGGCTAGACGTGCCAGCACGGTCAAGCTTCCCTACTATCCCCTCCCCACCATGAAATCCTCTCCCTCATCGTACGGTTCACGTGCCAGCACGGTCAAGCTTCCCTACTATCCCCTCCCCACCATGAAATCCTCTCCCTCATCGTACGGTTCATCACTGGCTGGGTAAGCAACCACCGCTAAACAGCCTCAGCATAAGCCACCTGATCCCGCCACAGCGCCCAGACTACCCCCACTAGCTTACGGGCGAAAGCCACACTGGCCACCGTCGCTGTCTAGTACCTGGCAAACACTCGCCACCAGTATTCTGTGAGCTTGCCGCCTGTGGCCCCCAGGCGGCTGCTGATGTTGGCCGCTTGCCGTCAGCGGCGAACAGCTCCGGCAGATGCTCCAGCGCCGTCTGCCTGCATTTGCGCAGCTAGCTGGGATGCACCTCACACTCGGCCACCAGTTGCGCCAACGACTTCTGCTCCCGCAAGAGCTCTAATACTACCTTAGCCTTGACCGTTATCACCAGCAGCCTCAGGCACAATCTTTCCTCACAGTACCCCGAATTACCGCTATAGAGCGGTTTGTCAAGGCAAAAGTCCGGATTTGCTGTCGTTGGCCGTTAGCTGTTTCGTCCGTTTCTTAATGGCTGGCCGTGTGGCTCGATCTCTTCGAGTGCCGGGCGGGGCGCCCGCACCGGGGCGCGTTCGCCCGGAATGCTCTCCGCAATCTTGCCGCCTCGCAGTCGGCGGCGATAGCTCAGGTTCAGGGCCGTGCGCAGAAGCCCCTTGCTCATGCCACCACGGCGGACCAACATGCGGCGCAGAATGGATGGTAGCGAGTAGAACCGGCGGTACGCATAGAGGCGCCCCTGTAGGAGTTCGGCTGCCGTCATGTTCCGCGGCTGGTAGACTACGTTGCCCATAGTGTAGAGTGACCAATCAAAGCTCGTGATGCGGCCCTCCTTCGTAAGCTGGTCGTAAACCGGAGTGCCAGGGAAGGGCGTCAGAATAGTAAACTGG
>JALGTI010000129.1 GCA_029821455.1 Candidatus Zipacnadia bacterium
AGAACCGAGAAATACTGCCAGGTGTGTTAGTAACGCTGCTATTCGGCGTGCTATTCGGCGTGCTATTCTCGAGTGTGTTGGCCTTCATCATCTTCGGGCCTATCCTGCTCCTTCACCGGCTTTTCTCCCTGGCTGGTTACGACCTTCGGGGCCCGATAGCTTGCGTGTGGGGGGGAGGCGTAGCTGTCTTGGTGGCGTGGTTACTCGTCCGCCACCGTGCTAGATCTAGGGAGATTGCCAGCGCACTCGGGCGCAAGATGGGCAATTGGATCTTCCGCAGTGGAGGCTATGCGACTCCCCTCCCGGCAAAGACGGTGAAATGGTCGCCGCACTGGTTGACCTACGGGATGATAATCGTTGTGGTAGCGCCCGTTGTGGTAGCGCCAATACTTACGCTCGGCTGGGGCGAGTGGCTGCCTCCTCAATACTGGCAGCCGCTAACAGCCCTGCTGTGGGTACCCTTATTATCGTATGGTATCGTGCGCCCAATGAGGGAGGAACCGGCCCAAAGTCGACTGCTGCTGTTGTGGCCGGCGCTCTACGGACTCCACGCTGTCCTCATCATGGCGGGTCTTCCTATCTACGTCACCGGTGAATATCCGTTGCTGGCCAATTATGGGCTCTTCGTCGGTTACGGTGTGCTGGCCGGGCTCGTCTCCCACATCTACAGCCGGTTCGCCCTGCGAAGGCTGCGAAAACTCGCTGCAGTACCGGCTGCGCTAGACGGAGCCGAGCTGCTCTCCGGCGTAGACAGTGCGGACTTCAACTTCCTACTGAACGCCCTGGGCCTCACCAAGGGGAATCTTTCGTCCCACGCCAGCAAGCTCGAGGAGGCTGGCTACGTGGAAGTGACCAAGACGTTCAATGGGAAGATCCCCAACACAACATATAAACTCACCCCACTGGGCAGGTCACGGCTGGACAAGTACTGGAAGGCCCTCGACGAGATACGGAGCACAGCCGAGGGAGGTGGCCAGTAGCGCAGGCGTCTCGCCTGTGTCGTTTGCTGTTGTCGTCTAGCCCGGCCCATTACCCCACCAAGGCCATTTCGCGGGGTCATCAACCAGGCCGGCTCGGCGCGGGTTGTCCAGAATGTAGTCCGCCTTCTCTTCGTACTCCTCTTGGTTCCTGATGATCCGGTCGTAGCTCTCCACCTGCCACACCCGCCCCGACCGCCCCAGCATCCCGTTGATGCGGTGCGCCAGCCAGCTCTTGAGACTGTGCGTGATGCGGCCCAGGCTCTCCGCCCTGCCGTCGCGCACCAGAGGCCTGAGGAGCATGTGTATGTGGTCGGGCATTACGGTGTGGTCGAATAGCAGGTAGCGCTGATGAGGGGTACCGGGCTGAGCGAAGTGGTGAATGGCGCCAATGACGAGTCTGCCAAAGCGGTCCTCCGTGAGGTCGAGGAGCCGAGGGTTGGCGAGCTTGAAGGTCATCATGTAGGTCTCGCCGGGGCCCTCCCAGTGGGGAAGACGGCGCTTACGGCGCTCGAACTGCGAGATGAAGTACTCACGTGGCATGGTGATACCCTCCGAAACGGCACAGGCGGGACGCCTGCGCTACTACGGCACAGGCGCGACGCCTGCTACCACGACACAGGCGCGACGCCTGCTACCACGACACAGGCCAGAGGCCTGCGCTACTGCTCTCTCGCCACTAGTTCCATCCCGAAGTCGAAATCGAGGTCCACCTCAAACAGACGTTGCCAGGGGAGGCGGACGTGGGTCTCCTCTAACTCGGCCAGCATTAGGCCGCTGCGTTCGTCGGCTGGCCCGATCTGGGCGCACTGACAGCCCAGGAAGTGGTCAATCCACAGGTCGGCCGCCGCATGCGTTAGCCTATCCCGCACCATCTGCTCCGCAGCCTGATGGCTATCACGTAGGTCAAAGACTGAGGCACGCAGCAGCTTGACCGTGTGATCGGTAACCTCTGGCCGCACGCGCGACTGGTACAGCCAGTCATCCACCAGCCGCGTGAACAGCAGTTGGATGTGCGCCTTTTCCGAGTCAATCAGCGAGTTGAGCAGCTCCAGGTAGCGCATCGGTGAGATACCAGTCAGCAGTTGAGCCAGATCGAAGGCGCCCTTGTCCTGGAGGCCAATGACGCGCAGCGTCCCGTGGGCCAGAGCTGAGCCGAGAGCGTTGCTGGCCGTGTTCCAGGCTGCGAACGAGAGTAGCCGGGGGAGCTTAACGCCGGCCTCGATGAGCGCCTGGGCGAAGGCGTCTTCAGCTCCGTTGGGGAAGGCGGCGTCGCAGACAGCGACGCCACGGTCTGCGCTCAGGTCGGCGATTTGCTGAGCAAACGCCTGGAGCATCGGTCCGCGCGCTGCGGCATCGGCCTCCTCGCGGCGACAGCCAGCCGGCGGGTTGACGGCCAGTAGCAGGTCAGGCTCCTCATCGGGCATTGTCTGACGGGCGCCCACTGCCTGGATGTGAGCGGCAACGCTGTCGGCAAACGGGCGGTCCTCAAATTCGGCGATATTTGTGCCATTGTGCCCCTCCGGATAGATGACGCGCACGGACGGGCTCTTGAGCATGTGCTCGTGGATGAAGCGTACCAGCAAAGTAGCGCCGACCTCATCAGCGCCAGGATAGATCAGCACCCGGTCGGAGACTCCCAGTTCGTCGGCCAACTGTCGCAAGCTGCGCTGCTCTTGCTGATGAAGACCGAACTCGGCGGCATCCTCCTGGCAGAGGACCAGCAGGTCCAGGTTGCCGGTGGCGACCTCGCGGATGGCGCGCAGGTTTATCTCGTGGTTGCGGGCGCGCACAGCCAGGTACTCGCCAAGTATCGCGGCCGGAATCTGTTCTTCGAGTTCCTGCATTTGAGCCTGCGCGGCTTCGTCCCCCCGGTCAGTGGCCTTTCCTCTCAGCTCCGAATAGCGCCGCACCAGCTCCCAGTACTGGGCCGTTTCATCAGAGCGGGCGGTGATGGAGAGCCTCATAATGACATTGAAGGCATAGATGGTCAACTCCGGCGCGCGAGCGCGTATGGCGGACAGAGCATTCAGGCGCTCTTCAGCCAGAGCGGTGCGGACACCGGCTCCACGAGATGCAACCAGGCCGCCATAAGCGAGCATATCGAGGCTCAGCAGCGCGCAGTCCGTAGGCCCAGCCACCTGCCCTACCACCCAGGTGGCAATCTCGTCAGGGTTGCCAGGCAACTGGAAGTGGCCCAGCAACTCCACAGGAGGGGTGACCAGCTCATAGTCCACCATCTGGGCCAGTAGTCGCGGCACCTTCAGGTTGACAGGACGGTCGTCCAACGGGACAAACACGATGCGGTGCAGCCGGTGTCTGAGGCCCATCCCTGGCACCTCCTTCTTGCGCCGCCTGGCTCTACAGCCTGTCGAGCGCGGCGCGGAAGCGTGCGGTTGTCTGCTCTATGCCGCCGGCATCCTTGCCAGTCACTATCGCCCCAATCAGCACCATCCGTACACCAATCTCCGCCAACAAGCCAACCTCTTCGGGCAAGATGCGACGCTGCGTTGGAACCATCACGGGTAATTCTGGCCAGCGGCGGATGATACTGCTGTAGGCAGCAATGTCGGCAGCGTTTAGCGGCTGCCCGTAGCCTTCATGCTCGATTATGGAAGCCTCTATCATCTGGACCATCTGAGCCACGCCGGCGAGGTCGAAACCTGCGGCCGCCTGACGCGGGCCAAAGGCCACCATTACCGACATCTCCCCCGTCAGGGCCAGCATCCAGGCTGGCATATCGTCAAGGTAGGCGTCGAAGAAGTCAATGCCGATCTGGTCGAGGCGCTCCATATCTTCAGGCAAGGCCATCTGCTTGTCGTCCCCGGGTACAATACCCACAGGCAGGCCCAGCGCTACAACCTGTTCCAGGAACGCTTCTTCTTCGGTCAGACTCCCGAAGTGAGTGCCACTGGCGTGGTGGTGGAGATTGATGTGGACCTTGAGGCCTTCGGCCCCCCCGGCCACGGCGGCCCTGGCCAGTTCCATATCATTGCGCGGCAGGCTGACAAGCAAAGCTGGCCTGCCCGTCGTCAGACGCTTTCCCAGTTGCCTACGCAAGCCGCTCATAACCTCTCACTCATTGTGATCTGCTGTCCGATACTGATCACATTAATCTACAGGCCGCTTGCCCGGCTGCTCCGGCGGCGCTCCCCACGCAGATAATGCCTGCTCCCAGAATTTCTGCTGTCCGTGCAAAGGTAGAGCGGTGTGGGTGAGATGCCGGCCGCAGCCGGTCAGGAACTCAGCGAATTCCTCAGGGCTATGGATGTGAACCTGGCTGTTCGGATTGCTGTCGCGAACCACCTGGCAGAGGCGTGACACTGCGCTGGACAACTCCGGCATCACCGCAGATACTAGCAGCACAGGTGCCCGCTCACGCTCGAGCCACGAGACGGCCACCACCTCCACTCCCTCCCCGAGACCCTCACGTATCGCCGCCCTCAGTGCCCTGACAACCGGGCGCAGCGCCTCGTACCTACCATCAAAAAGCGCCTCGTGCAATGAACAGATGCTGAGCCACAATTGTGCGGCAGGCCCGCTGGCGAGCCGACAGTTCACCTCGCGGCCGGGTTTCTCGCTGACTATAGCCCCCATCTGCTCCAGGGCACGGACGTGGGCGTAGGTAGGTTGATAGGACAGGTCAATGCGCCGACAGATCTCCGAGATGCTCAGAGCCTCCTCGGGCGCATTCTTGAGGCATTCTATCACCTTGAGTGCTGAGATGTAGCGCATGTCACTGTGTCGCGTCCTTTGGCCAGAATGTAGTCCAGGGCAGGGCGATGCGGATGTGTGTCACGTCTCTGAGGGCTGAGGCAGCCGCCTTGGGTAACGGTGAATAGGGCTTTAAGCTCGACTTCAGCCACCAGACCTTGCCCAGTGACGGCTTGCTCAGGTCGGGTGGGGCTTCGGGGTCAAAGGCGATCCGTGGCAGCAACTCCCAACCACCACCATTAATGCGAGCCTGGACCTGGCAGCGTGATAGCACCCGCTGCAGCCAGTCGTCGTGGCGGCCGGTGATGTCATCAGCACGGAAGCTGGGCAAGATGAAGTCAGCAAACAGCGGCGCAACACCCTCCCAGGAAGGCTCCAACGCATTCACCGGCCCCACCACCATCCACTGGGTTTTCTCCCGCACATACCATAGCTCCGGGCTGGAGGCATGCTCGCGGGGAATGATCTGAAACCCTCCTTGATATCCAAGCGGTGATGTCGAGATGTCTATCACGCCAGGATGGTTGGCGCGAATGCGGCCACAATCCGCGTCTACCCCACCCGGGAACCGTCCCACACCTGTGACAGGCCGCAGCACCTGGCCGATGACCTCCCTCTCCCCGTTGGCATAGGCCGCTGTGACCAGCCCGCCGAACTTGTTCTCAAACTCAATATATCGCAGTGCCGTGGCCGGGCTCTGCCGGATGATGACGATGGTATCACCGTCAGCAGGCACATAATCCTGCGGAAGCGGCGTCAATTCGTCGCCTTGCAGCAGGTACACCGGCGAATTGACGTAGGGTCCAAGCCCGCCGCCGAAAATGCTTTCACCAGCCGGGATGTCGGTGCCTGTCACCGCGCTTGCTTGGCGGGTCGCTGCACCAACCACCGCACCGGCCGGCGCCAGGCTGAAGATGATCCCCTTGCCGGTGTCAGCGGCATTGGTGACCTTGATGTGAATGGCGTTGACCGCTGCCGCGCAGACCGCGCTGTCGTGCGCCCACTTGCTGGCAGTGTAGCCATTCGCATTGACCCGTAGCGCCGGATGGACGACGCTGCCAATGGGCATCCAGCTCTCGCCCCCATTACGGCTGACGCCAATCTCACCGCCGGCGGTGTTGACGATGCGGATGCGAAGCTCTTCCTGCCCCTCACTGAGTGCTTCCGTGGCTAGAGACGTGCAAACCGCGCCGAACACGGCAAGTATTGCCGCTATCGTAACTGTAAGCCTGCGCCGGTTGATGTGCCCTTGAATCAATTCAGTCTCCTGATGTCCATCAGGCCCCGAACTTCTCCTGCGTGCCTGTGTAGTTGGTGAGGAGATTGATGATGTCAGCGCCGCGAATGCAGCCCAGATCGCCCTTCGCGCAGGGCCGCTCGCCGTAGCTGCTCACATCGTCCGGGCGCACGCCGATCCCGTAGAATGCAATGGGAATAGAGTCGCCGCTGTGGTCGCCGACGGTGATTGGCGTGCAGTGGTCCGCCGCAATCGTGATCACGGTGTGGTCCCAGTCCAGATTGTCCAGCAGATACGCGGCAGCCCGGTCCACCTTGGCGATAGCCTCTAGCTTGGCCTCCACGTCGCTGTCGTGCCCACCCAGGTCTGGGGCCTTGATGTTGCAGAGGATGAAGTCATAATCTGCCCATGCCTCACAAATCGCCCGGGCAATGGCCATCTCATCCGTGTCCGCGCCACCTGTTGCGCCGGGCACATCTATGACGGCCATCTCAAGATACTTGCCCAGACCCTTGACCAGGTCAACCTCCACAATCAGCGCGCCATTGAGGCCGTACTTCTCGGAGAATGGCTCAAGGTGAGGAGCGGTGCCTACGCCGCGTGGCAGGGCCGCATTGGCGAGCAGGAGACCCTCGGCCCGGCGCTTCTCGTTGACCGGAGATGCCTCAAGTGCCTCGTGGGCCGTCCGCACGAACTCATTGACGACCTGGGCACTGCGTATAGCATTGGGGTCATCGGCCGCCTCGGGCAGCGGCTCACACAGCGGCACTTCTACGCCCTCGTGATGCGGATCCACGTCGGTGACGCGGTGGTCGAGACCCTCGCCACGCAATACCAGCGCCGCCCGGTGCTCCACCGAGGGCAGGAAGATGACCTCCACGCCGTCAATGCCGCCCGCCGTGGCCTGCTGGATCGCGTCCGCGAGTTTATCAGTGCCCTCCTTGATGCGGCCAGCGCGGCGGTCAACCACAACATTGTTTTCAACGGTGGCAAAATTGCAGCGGAACGCCAGGTCACCGGGCTGCACATCAATGCCGACTCCCTTGGCCTCAAAGGGGCCGCGACCGGTGTAAAACGCGAACGGATCATAGCCCAAAATTGCCATGTGGGCGGTGTCACTGCCCACGCGGATTCCCGGGCTGATGGGGTTGAGCATCCCACAGACGCCCTCAGCGGCTATTTGGTCCAGAGCCGGCGTTTCCTGAGCCTCCAACGAGGTTTTGCCCTCAAGCTCAGGGACGGGCCTGTCACCCATCCCATCCCCTAACAAGATAATTGCTTTGTTTTCGGCCATCTACTGGTGCTCCTCTCAATCTCAATACTGTATGGTGGGAAGGCTATTGTATAGCATCACATTGGGAGGGTCAAGAAAACTACGCTGCTTGTGGCATCCGCATCCTGCCGGTCATTCACGGGCTGGAAGTCCGTGCCACGATGTTGGCCTCAGGTGGCTCCCGCCAGCAGGTCATAACCGCGCTCCCGGCGAAGCTAGCTATGTGCGCTAAGACGCATTGCGAGGAGGTGCCGGCCAATGCACTGGATGGTTGTCGTTGCATTGGTAGTAACTGTCTCTGCCACAGCAAGTGCAGCTGATAACCTAACCCTAGTAGAGAACGGCCGTGCCCGCTGCGTTGTAGTGGTCTCAGCCCAGGCTGATGAGAATGAGCAGCTCGCCGCAGGTGAGGTAGCTGCTTATCTGGGCAAGATGTCCGGCGCGAGGGTGCGCGTTCGGACGGGGCAGGCACGCGCTGGCTTCCTGCCGATTCGTATTGGCGCGGCGGCAGGTGATGAGCCACTGCTGGCTGAGATTGCCGACCAGGCGGAGGGCTTCGTGATTGCGGCCCGCTCCGACGGCATCAGCCTGGTGGGCACGAGTTCCATTGGCACCCTCTACGCCGCCTATGACTTCCTGGAGCGGCTGGGCTGTCGCTGGTTTATGCCTGGCGAGATCGGTGAGGTCGTGCCACACAAGCCGACGGTGACCACTGCGCCTTTCCAGGCAATAGAAGCCCCAGACTTTAGCGCCCGGCAAATGGAAGGCGAGGCCACCTGGGCGCAGCGCAACAAGCTGGGTGGGGAGTACTTCCCGAGCGCTCATTCGTGGAACTGGTACGTCCCGCCTAAGACGCACTTCGAGGAACATCCGGAGTACTTCTCCCTGGTTGATGGCAAGCGCACGCCCAGACAGCTTTGCACATCGAATCCCGAGGTCATCAGGCTGGTGGCCGAAGCTATCAAGGAACAGATCCGGGCAAACCCGGATAACCAGTGGCTGGGCATCGGCCCCAATGATGGCAGTGGCTTTTGTGAGTGTGAGAACTGCCGCGCTCTGGACACGGGTGACTGGGACCCCTACAGCGGCGAAATCTCGATTACCGACCGCTTCCTCACCTTCGCCAATGCCGTGGCGGAACTGGTCCACGCAGAGTTCCCCCAGGCCAAGTTCGCCTACTATATCTATCATACTTATATGCGCCCACCATTGAAGGTCAAGCCAGACCCAAGTATCACGGGTGCGCTGGCGCCTATCGGTTTATG